>CALRWH020000015.1:0-30083 GCA_943371805.1 Pseudomonas synxantha
CCCTGCCGTGGCGCATTGAGCAAAACGCCGCGCGCATTCTCGACACCGTCAAGCCCGATGTCGTGCACTTTCAGTCGCACATCGTTGTGGGCCGTGGGCTCGCGCGCCAGGCCGTCAAGCGAGGCATTCGGGTAATCGGCACCAATCACTTCATGCCCGAGAACGCCTTGCAGTTCACGCCGTTCGTCGGGGCACTGCGAGAACCCGCGATTCGCATGGCGTGGAAGGCCGCTGGACGCACCTTCGGCATTGCCGAAGCGGTGACGACGCCCACGCGCAAAGCCGCGGATTACTTGGAGAAGTACACCCAGGTCGCCAACGTTCATCCGATTAGCTGCGGTCTCCACATCGATCACTACACGCCGAACTTCGAGCCTCGACGCGAGAACCTGGTGCTGTTCGTCGGTCGCGTTGAAGCCGAAAAGCACATCGAAGAACTGTTGCGCGCGGCGGCGAAGCTCGATCCTGAGCTCGACGTCAAGGTCGAGATCATCGGTGATGGTGAGCAGCGTCCGGCTCTCGAACGCCTTGCGGCGCAACTCGGCATCTCGCACCGCGTTCACTTCGCGGGCCACGCGCCCGAGTCGTACTTGCGTCAGCAACTCACGCGAGCATCCGTCTTTGCCATGCCCTCGCGCGCTGAACTGCAGTCGATCGCGACGATGGAGGCGATGGCATCGGGCCTGCCGGTTATCGGTGCCAACGCCATGGCCTTGCCGCACTTGATTCACGATGGCGAAAACGGGTTCTTGTACGAGCCCGGCAACGTTGAGCAGTTCGCTTCTTTGCTCACGCGCGTCTTTACGATGCCGCACGATGAGTTGCTCGAGCTCAAGCGCGAGAGCCTGCGCATCGTTCAGGGTCATGACATCAATCGCACCCTCGACACCTTCGAAGCTCTCTACCGCGGCGAGACGGTCATCGACCCGATTGACGACGAGACCTCTGCTGTGACGACCTGATTCAGCCAGTGCCACTCGATAGAGTGGGCCTGCATCGTGAGACGTGATCGTGAGCGATGCGCGGGGCGGTAGCTCAGCTGGTTAGAGCAGTGGACTCATAATCCATCGGTCACGGGTTCAAGTCCCGTCCGCCCTACGGGCACGGCGCGGTGCTGGCTCGAAGGGAGCATCATGACGTCCACCCCTGCCGCCGCTCCGTCGCGGGCACCGATGCTCGCCACAGCAGCCGTCGCTGTTCATCTCGTCATCGCGATCGCGTTGTTTGTTGTGGCACTCAACCGAGCGTCGATTGTCGTGACGGTGACACTCACTCATCCTGCGGGCGGACCGGGAGCCTTTGCCGCGGTTGATCTCGCGGCTGCATCGGGTGTGGTGCTCCTCATCTCTGTCGCCGCCCGAGCCGTGAGCCTCGTGCTCGAGGCACGACGAGACTCGATTCAGGGCCATCGCCTCGTGCGAATGCTCGAACTATCGCAGATTGCCGGCATCACAATGTTCCTCATTGCCCGGCTCAATGGCATCACTGAGGCAGGCACCCTCATCCTGCTCTACGCGGTTGCCGCGGCGTCTGTCGGCCTGCTGTGGGTTCAGGGGCGCGGTTCGGCAGATCACCGGGCGGCCGCCTGGGCGTACAGCCTCGCAGCGGCTCTCGCGATCGTTCCGTGGGGCGTGGTGGCGCTCTATCAGGTGGTCGGCATCGTGATCTCTGCCCCGCCCGCACCGATTGTGCGCGTGCTCACGATCGTGATTTTGTTGCTCGCGGCCGCGATGTGGCTCGTCGAGCGTCGCTGGCAGCTGGGCGTACAGTCCGACGCGAGAACGGATGCTCTGCACACGGTCCTGACGATCGCCAACGGCGTGGCATTGCTGGTGCTCGTCGTCGGCCTTGCGCGGCCCTCAGCGCTCTTCTAGCCCTTCTGACCGTGCGGCAGTGGGAATCACCTCGCCACCGTGACGGTTGCACCGTTCACCGCTCAGAGACCGCCAGGATGGACACATGACCGACGCCGCTCCCGCAACCCCCGCCGAACGCTACGCCGTCTTCCGCGAGCGCCGAGCGCTCGCCGCTGTGCAGCCCCAAGGGCCGCTCGCGCTCGTCAACACCCAGTGGGTTGCCGATGAGCAGACGGTGTGGGGGGTGCCCGGCCGGTGGGCGCCCGCGCCCGTCGGAACGAGCGGACTGCTCGTGACGGCAGAGGCGGCGGAGGGCATCCACGTTGATGGCTCGCTCGTTGACGGCACCGTGCTCGTGCGCGGTAAAGACGACCCGAGCCCGAGCGCGATCGTCTTCAACGAGCACACCACCGGCTTTGTGATCGCCGGTGACGATGGCCTCTATGCCCTGCGAGTGTGGGATGGGCAAAGCGAGGGCATCGCGAACTTCGGCGGAATCGATGCCTTCGATTACGCGCCCGAGTGGGTCGTCACGGGCACCTTCCGTGAGATCGAGGGTGGCACCGTTGTGGGTTTTGAGCACTTGAAAGACGACGGCAAGACGCGTGGCGAAGTGGTGCCGGGCGAGATTCGCTTTATGCACGATGGCGTCGAATACGACGTCGCGGCCTTCAAGTCAGGGCGCGCCCTGCAACTCGTCTTTGCCGACGCCACGAACGGCGATGACACCTATAGCGTCGGCCGATTCTTGTTTCTGGCACCGAACGCCGACGGCTCGATCACCCTCGACTTCAACACCGCGATTCTGCCCCCGTGCGCGTTCAGCTATGCATTCAACTGCCCGCTTCCGCCGAAACAGAACCGCTTTCCGTTCCGGGTCGAGGCGGGGGAGAAGAACGTGCTCGCGGTGGGCGGCGGCTTGCTTCACTAGGTGACCCCGGGGTGTGACTCTGAGCAGTTTTTGCTCATGGTCGCTGAAATGCTGCATCACTAGCGTGAACCCATGCCCCTTACCAAGACCCTGACTCTTGCCTCCCGCGCTGCCGCGATCATGGCGGCCGCACTCGTCGTAGCCGGCTGTTCCACGGCCCCTGCGGCAACGCCCGCGCCCGTCGAGTCGACCGAGCCTGCGAGTATCGAGAGCACGCCGACGCCCACAGCGGAACCCATGGCTGAGGCGGCGCTCATCATCATTGGCGCTCTTGGCCTGACGGTCGCTGACGCCGACGGAAACTCGCTGCTCGAACTGACCTATGCCAGCGACGCCGATGCTGCGGTGGAGCAATTGTCACAAACACTGGGGGAGTCGCCGACAGCGTTGCTCGAACCCGCGTCGTCGTGCATTGACGAAACGGTCATCACCAGGTGGGGCGGACTTCGACTCGATGACCCAGCCGGGGTCGCCGCCGGCCCTGGAGCGGCCTTCACGGTCGGTGCGGATGCTCCGACGACCGCGAGTGGTGTGCCCATCATCTCGAGCGTGGGCTTCGCCGTTGGTGATCCGATTAGCGACGTCAACCTTCTCGCTGCGGCACGAACCGTGGTGAATGGTGGCTGGACCGACATCTATGCCGACCTTCAGGGCGCCAGCTTCGACGACCCTGACGCGTGGGGCGTTCGCGGAACCACGTTCTCGACGGTCGTTGAGAGATTCGGGGCCCCTTTTCACTACTACTACGACTGCTGAACCGTCGCGGTGTGCGGCGACGAGCGTCGTCGCACACCGGCAGACTGAGCGTATGCACATCGTCGTCGACCGTCGGCCCGACGGGGTTGCTCTGATCGACGATGACGGTGTCGAGACGCTCGTGCCTGACGCCGGTTTCGCCGACGCGGTGCGCGAGCGTGAGAGCGAGCATCCGCGCTGGGTGTGGACCGACACCGCGCAGTGGTACCCGCCCCTTTTGGCGGCCGGAGTACGTGTTGAACGCTGTCACGACGTGCGACTGGTCGACGCCATTCTTGCCGGCATCGACGGGCGGTCACCGCGAGGTTCGTGGGGCCGGGCGCCGGTGGCGACGCGCACCGACACGCTGTTCGACCTCGACGGGGTGACGGATGCTGCACCCTCGATCGCGGCGCCCCGAGCGTGGGCGCAGCAGCGCGCGGCGATCGCGGCTCACGCTCACCCCGAGCGACTGACACTGCTCGCCGCCGCCGAGTCAGCGGGCGCATTGGCGGCCGCGGAGATGCAGCACGCCGGCTTGCCCTGGAGTGTGGCGGCCCACAACGCTCTCTTGACCGAGTTGCTGGGGTCGCGCCCTGCGCCCGGGCAGCGCCCCGCGCGTCTCGGCTCTCTCGCCACCGAGGTCGAACGGCTGCTGGGCGTGGGCCCGGTGCCGATTGACTCTCCGCCCGCGCTCGTCACGACACTGCGCCGCGCTGGCATAGAGGTTGCGACCACCCGCTCGAGCGAACTCAAACGCATCGATCACCCGGCGATGGCGCCGCTGTTGGAGTACAAGAGTCTCAGCCGACTCCACACGGCCAATGGCTGGAACTGGCTCGATGAGTGGGTGCGCGATGGCCGTTTTCGGCCCACGTTCGTGCCGGGTGGCGTTGTCACGGGCCGGTGGGCGTCCGACGGTGGCGGGGCCCTGCAGCTGCCGCGACAGGTGCGTAGTGCCGTCCAGGCCGACGAGGGCTGGGCGCTCGTGGTGGCCGACGCGGCGCAGCTCGAGCCGCGCATCCTCGCCGCACTATCGGGCGATGCGGCCATGGCGAGGGCAGGAGCCGGCGTTGACCTCTACGCGGGCATCGTGGCGAGCGGCGCAGTGGCCACGCGCGAGCATGCGAAGGTCGGGATGCTCGGGGCAATGTATGGCGGCACGACGGGGGTGAGCGCGCAAGTTCTCCCGCGACTCGCCCGGTCGTTCCCGCAGGCCATTGGATTCGTCGAGGCCGCAGCGCGAGCGGGCGAGCGAGGGGAGCGAGTGAGTACGCGACTTGGCCGCACGTCGCCCGCGCCCTCCCGATCGTGGCGCGACGGTCAAGAGCTCGCATCATCAGAAGGCTCCGGCGAAGCCGAGGGCCGCGCAGCGCGCTCGGCCGCGCGTTCGTGGGGTCGATTCACGCGAAACTTCGTCGTTCAAGGAACCGCGGCCGAGTGGGCGCTCGCGTGGATGGCGGGCGTGCGACGACGCCTGTGGAATGACGACGGCACCTCCCTGACGGCACAACCTCACCTCGTATTCTTCGTGCACGACGAACTCATCGTGCACAGCCCGCGCGACCGCGTTGATGAGGTGCGCGAGGCATTGACCGCCGCAGCGGCCGATGCGGGCCGCATCGTCTTTGGAGAAACGCCGGTGACCTTCCCAGTCACTGTTGCGGCGGTGCAGCGCTACAGCGACGCGAAGTAGCGGTCAGACGAGCGGATGCACGGCGTCAGCCGATCGGCGCCCGCGGCGCCGCCGATCGGTGCGCAGCATCCACGATTCCAGCTCGGGCAGCGAGTCGAGCCACGCCAAGGCCGCAGAGCGCAACAGCCGCGACGCATGAAGCGCGGTCGCTTGAGCGGCTCCGCCGGTTGGGTCGACGATTTCGTCGCTTGCTCCGCGCCGCGGGGTCCAGAGTCGTCGATAGTTGTGCACGAGTACGGGAACGTGGTCGCCCGGCAGCGAGAGAGCGAGCAGCACGCGCTCGACCATGTCGTGCCAGTCGGCGAGGTCGGGCTCAGTGAGGTACATGCGCGCTTCGATCGCTCCGGCATCGGTCAAGGCATAGAGCGGTAGGTTGTCCGGCGTGCTGCCGGCGTCTTCGATGAGGCCGTCGCGACGAAGGCGATCGAGAGTGGAATAGACCTGGCCAACATTGAGCGGCGCGTCGCGCCGGGTGCGTTCGACCACCTCGGCGTGCAGCTGATAGCCGTAGGCCGGCCCAAGGGTCAACACCGCGAGGAGGGAGTGCCGCAAGCTCATGGCGCAACACTATGCGTCGTATGCATGCGGGGTGACTATTCGCTCACATGCCGTGTCGTGAACATTGCGTAAATGACACGCCTGTGATTCCAGCCTTGTCATTCACAACGGTTCTGCGTCATACTTCTGTCAGCCGGGAAACTGGCCCAATTGAAAACGCTACGCACTCTGTGTTTCAGGTCGATGGGGAAGTCGCATCTGAACGAAACGGAGTGAACAGTGGCTAATGACACCGCGGGCATGAGCACCGCTGTTTCAGCGACGGCGCGCGGAGTGCTGTTTGTGCACTCTGCACCCCGCGCTTTGAGCCCCCACATCGAGTGGGCGGCGGGCCGCGCGATTGATCGCGCCGTGAACTTTGAGTGGATCGACCAGCCCGTGCTTAAGGGCACCTTGCGCACTGAGTTTGTGTGGGAAGGCGAGCGCGGCACCGGGGCGAAGATCGCGAGTGCCCTGCGCGGCTGGGAGCACCTGCGGTACGAGGTGACGGAAGACGCGGGTCTCGGCACCGACGGGGGGCGCTGGATGCACACGCCCGACCTCGGAATCTACTTCGCCCAGACCGACACCCTTGGCAACACGGTTATTCCCGAAGACCGCATCCGCTATGCGATGGAGGTTGCTGGCTCGAACACGCTCGAGTTGCACCGCGAACTTCGACTCGCGCTCGGCCAGGCGTGGGATGACGAACTCGAGCCGTTCCGCCATGCGGGAGACGGCTCGAGCGTCGTGTGGCTTCACCGCGCGGGCTGACTCGCCACGCGAGTCGCGCGGCGGGCTTCCACGGCGCCGTCTAGTCGACGGTGCGGAACGCGACGACCGAGTTGTGTCCGCCGAATCCGAACGAGTTGGAGATCGCCAGCAGCGGGCCGTCACCGAGTGCACGCGGGCTCGTGACGACGTCGAGTGGAATCGCCTCGTCTTGATTGTCGAGGTTGATCGTGGGCGGCGCCGTACGCTCGTGCAGAGCGAGGATCGTAAAGACGGCCTCGAGTGCCCCTGTGCCGCCCAGCAAGTGGCCCGTCGATGCTTTCGTGGCCGACACCGGGATGCTCTTCACCCGCTCGCCAAAAACGCTGTACAGCGCGTTGTACTCGGCAATGTCTCCGACCGGCGTTGAGGTGGCGTGAGCGTTGATGTGCGACACATCGTCGGGAGTAGCACCCGCTTGCGCAAGGGCGGCCAGCACGGCACGAGCAGCGCCTGAGCCCTCGGGATCAGGAGCGGTGATGTGGTACGAGTCGCTCGTCACCGAGCCGCCCGCGAGTTCTGCATAAATGCGGGCTCCACGAGCGAGCGCGTGCTCTTTCGTCTCGAGCACGACTGCTGCCGCACCCTCGCCGAGCACGAAGCCGTCACGATCAACGTCGTAGGGCCGCGAGGCTGCGGCGGGGTCATCATTGCGCTTCGACAGCGCCTGCATCGACGCGAAAGCGGCGATCGGCAGCGGGTGCACAACGGCCTCGGTGCCACCGGCAATGACGATGTCGGCAAGCCCGAGCTGCAGGTGCTCGTAGGCGTTGGCAATCGCTTCGGTTCCCGAGGCGCAGGCCGACACAACCGTTCGAGCGCCCGCGCGGGCGCCGAGGCCCATGCTGATGGCGGCGGCGGCAGCGTTGGGCATGAGCATGGGGATCGTCATGGGAAGAACCCGACGGGGGCCCTTCTCTTTGAGCACATCCCACGCGTCAAGAAGGGTCCAAAGGCCACCGATGCCGGTGGCGTAGTCGACGGGAATGCGCTCGGGGGCAACGTCGGGCGATCCGGCGTCGGCCCACGCTTCGCGAGCGGCGATCAGCGCAAACTGCGCGGAAGGGTCGAGGCGCTTGATCTCTTGCCGTTCGAGCACCTCTTCGGGCCGCACTTTGGCCTCAGCGGCGAAGGTGACGGGCAGGTCGTGCTGTGCAACCCACTCGTGCGTGAGCGAGCGTGTTCCTGACTCGCCGCGCAGCAGAGCATCCCAGCTCTCGCGAGCGGTTCCGCCGATGGGGGAGGTGGCACCGATACCGGTGACGACGATGGTGGTCATTACGTCAACTCTCTGCAGGGGTTGTGGTTCGTCCGCTCAGCGCCGGGGCCGACCGGGTGGCCGGCCCCGAACGCTGCGGGCATCGTGAGGCGGCGTTACGCCGCGGCATTCACGATGAAGGTGACGGCGTCACCGACGGTGTTGAGGTTCTTCACCTCGTCGTCGGGGATCTTCACGTCGAACTTCTCTTCAGCGTTGACGACGATCGTCATCATCGAGATCGAGTCGATGTCGAGGTCGTCGGTGAACGACTTGTCGAGAGCGACCGAGTCGGTGGCGATGCCCGTCTCGTCGTTGATGAGTTCGGCGAGACCTGCGAGAACTTCTTCGGTGGACAGTGCCATGTGTTTTCTCCTTGAGGGTGTCGAATGACCGTGCACAATCCTAGGGCGGTGGCGCGTTGCCCGTTGGGATGCCGGGGGTCGGGTGGCGTTAGGGCAAGCGCACAACCTGTGCGCCGAAGACCAAACCGGCGCCAAAACCGATCTGCAGGGCGAGCCCGCCGCTGAGCTCGGGGTGTTCGGCGAGCAAGCGGTGAGTCGCGAGCGGAATCGAGGCGGCCGAGGTGTTTCCGGTCGTTGCAATGTCGCGCGCGATGATCACGCTCTCGGGCAGCTTGAGTTGCTTCGCGAACTCGTCGATGATGCGCATGTTCGCCTGGTGGGGGATGAACGCCGCGAGCTGATCGGACGTGACGCCCGCGGCATCTAAGGCCTGCTGCGCCACTTTGGCCATCTCCCACACGGCCCAGCGAAACACTGTTTGGCCTTCTTGACGGAGAGTCGGGAACTCTCCATCGGGATCGTCGAACGCCTCTTTGAACGGTCGATCCATCCCGACGGCATCCCACTTCGACCCGTCAGAACCCCACACAGTGGCAGCGATGCCGGGCGTGTCGCTCGGGCCCACGATTGCCGCACCGGCTCCGTCGCCCAGCAAGAACGAGATGGTGCGGTCGGTCGGCTTCGCAAAGTCGCTGAGCTTCTCGGCGCCCACGACGAGCACGTATTCGGCGAGACCAGCACGAATGAATGCGTCGGCCTGGGCAATGCCGTAGGTGTAGCCCGCGCACGCCGCCGAAACGTCGTAAGCGGGCGCCGGGGTCGCGCCGATGCGGTCGGCGAGCAGGGCAGCGAGCGACGGAGTCTGCACCGCGTTGCTGATCGTCGAAACGATGACCGCGCCGATCTGGCTGGGCGAAATGCCGGCCTTCTCGATGGCTTCGCGCGACGCTGCTTCGGCCAGGTCGATGGCCTGCACGGCACTCGACGCCCGCATGCGGGTGATGACGCCGGTGCGCTGGCGAATCCACTCGTCGCTCGAGTCGATCGGGCCGGCGATGTCGTCGTTCGTCACGGTGAGGTCACCGCGCGCCGCGCCGACGGAGTAGATACGCGTGAAAGGCACGCCAATGGACTGGTGAAGGGTGGGCTCGGTCATGCGTTCTCCAGCATCTCAATGGCGGCCGCGAGGTCGTCGGGGGTCTTGACGGCCACCGTCGGCACGCCCTTGAGGGCCCGCTTGGCGAGGCCCACGAGGGCCCCCGCGGGCAACAATTCGATGATGCCCGTGACGCTGTCGTCAGCAAACGACTGCATGCACAGATCCCAGCGAACGGGCGACGACACTTGACCGACGAGCAACTCGACAGCAGCTGAGCCGGAGGTTACGACAGACCCGTCTCGGTTGGTGTAGAGCCGGATGCTCGGGTCATGTGCCTCGACTCCGGCGACGGCGGCGCGCAACCGGTCGACCGCCGGGCTCATGTAGTGGGTGTGAAAAGCGCCAGCGACCTGCAGGGGAATGACGCGGGATCCGGGCACAGGCTCGGCCGCGAGCGCCGCGAGCGCGGGCAACTCGCCGGCGACGACGGTCTGCCCCCCGCCGTTCATGTTGGCGGGCGAAAGACCGAGCTCGGCGAGACGTGCGGCAAGCGCATCCTCATCGCCACCCAGCACGGCGCTCATGCCCGTGGGCACGGTGGCCGCGGCCTCAGCCATCGCGAGGCCACGTTCGCGCACGAGGCGCAGCGCGTCGTCGTCGCTCAGCACGCCCGTGATGGCGGCTGCGGCGAACTCGCCCACCGAGTGCCCGGCAACCGCGTTCACGCGGTCACGGCGACCCTCGAGCAGCACCGCCGCACTCAGGAGGCTCGCGGCAACGATGAGCGGTTGGGCGATCGCGGTGTCGCGAATGGTGTCGGCGTCAGAAACCGTACCGTGCGCGATGAGGTCGATTCCGGCGGCCTCGGAATAGCGCTCGAGGCGTTCGCGATGGGCGGGCTCGGCGATCCACGGCTCCAAGAAGCCGGGGGTTTGCGAGCCCTGGCCGGGTGCCACGACGACAATCATGAGTTTCATCCTCCCAAGGGGCGGTGCGGGGTGGTGGTGGGGATGTCGTGCACAAACGTACAACGACCTTGTCGCCGATCTACAGTGCGCGGCGGGAGCCGCCCTCCGGCTCGGCGATGGATCCGACGATCAAGGCGCACTGCAGAATGAGGGCCTCGCGAGCGCCCGTGGCGTCCCAGCCAATGACCTCACTGATGCGCTTGAGGCGATAGCGCACCGTATTGGGGTGCACGAATAGCTCGCGCGCGGTCGCTTCGAGGCTGCGGCCGTTGTCGAGGTAGGCCCACAGGGTCAGCAGTAACTCTGGATTGTGGGCCTTGAGCGGGCGGTAAATGCGGTTGATGAGGGTTCCCCGCGCGATCGGGTCACCCGCGAGCGCTCGCTCGGGCAACAGGTCGTCGGCGAGCGTCGGCCGCGGTGCGTTGCGCCACGATTTGGCGACGGCAAAGCCGGCGAGAGCGGCCTTTGCGCTCTTGCCCGCTTCGACCACGTCAGGCACCTCGGGTCCGAGCACGAGATTGCCGGTGCCGAAGCTGGGTTCGAGAGCCTCGGCGATTTGCTGAAAGGTGTGGGTCGGCTCGGGCTGCGGAAGCTCATCGTCGGTGCGTGGTGTCGCTCGGCCGATCACGACGACGAGTCGGTTGCCCTGCACGCCAATCAACACGTCGGCCTCAACGTGGCGCGCCGTGCGTCGAATCTGATCGACATCGACGATGCGCGGGGTGGTGCCGACAAGCACGCACACTTCGCCATGCCCGTTCCACCCGAGCGCCGCAATGCGACTGGGCAACTCGTTGTCATACTCGCCGCTGAGGATGCTGTCGACGACGAGTGCCTCGAGGCGGGCATCCCACAGCCCTCGCGCTTCGGCGGCGCGCGCATAGACGTCGGCCGCGGCGAAAGCGATTTCTCGGCTATAGAGCAAAATGCCGTGACGCAGATTCTCGTCGCGGTCGCGCACGCGCTCTTCGACGACCTCAACGACGACCCGAATGAGCTGCAGCGTCTGCTGCAGGCTCACCGAGCGGAGTAACTCGCGAGGGGCAGCGCCGAACACGTCAGCGGCGATCCACGGTTGAGAGCTCGGGTCGTCGTACCAACTAATGAACGAGGTGATTCCGGCTTGCGCAACGAGGCCGACGGCGGAGCGCCTACTCGGCGGCATCGTGCCATACCAGGGCAAGGTGTCGTCGAGTCGCTTGAGTGTTGCTGTCGCTAGCTCACCAGAAATGTTGCGCAGCCATTGCAGCGTCTGCGCTTTCGTCAGCTCTGCCACCGTGCTCCTTCGGTGAAGCGAGGGGTCCGCACGTCACCGCGCGGACCCACTCTCGGTGTTAGGACTCTCCGCCGGCCGAGCCGGTGGTACCGGCCGTCACGTCGTAGAGACGGTACTTCTCGATTGCTGCCGCAACCGCGCTCGGGTCGACAGCCCCGCGGCGCGCGAGCTGCTGGAGCGTGCGCACCACGATTGACGGACCGTCGATGGTGAAGAAGCGGCGGGCCGCGGGTCGCGTGTCGCTGAAGCCGAATCCGTCAGCGCCCAGCGTGGCGTAATCGCCCGGAATGAAGGGGCGAATCTGGTCGGGAACAGCGTGCATGAAGTCGGTGACCGCGATAAACGGCCCCTCGGCCCCTTGCAGCTTGCTCGTGACGTAGGGCACCTTGGGCGCTTCGGTCGGTCGCAAGAAGTTGTGCTCGTCGGCGGCGAGGCCGTCGCGACGCAACTCGTTCCACGAGGTGACGCTCCACACATCGGCTGAGACGTTCCAGTCGTCAGCAAGCAGCTGTTGCGCCTCGAGAGCCCACGGCACGGCGACGCCCGACGACAGAATCTGCGCCTTCGGGCCAAGCGTCGTGCCCGCCTTGAGCAAGTAGATGCCTCGCAGGAGGCCGTCGACGTCGAGGTTCTCTGGCTCAGCAGGCTGCACGTTCGGCTCGTTGTAGACAGTCAGGTAGTACATGACGTTGGGGTCGGGATGCGCCCCGCCGTACATGCGATCGAGTCCTGCGCGAACAATGTGGCCGATCTCATAGCCAAACGCGGGGTCATACGTGATGACCGCGGGGTTGGTGCTGGCGAGCAACGGCGAGTGGCCATCGGCGTGCTGAAGGCCTTCGCCCGTGAGGGTCGTGCGACCGGCGGTGGCCCCGATGATGAAGCCGCGCGTCATTTGGTCGCCGGCCGCCCAGAAGGCATCGCCCGTGCGCTGGAAGCCGAACATCGAGTAGAAGACGTAGACCGGAATGAGCGGCTCACCGTGCGTGGCGTAGCTGGTTCCCACGGCGGTGAAGGCGGCAACCGCGCCCGCTTCGTTGATGCCCGTGTGAATGATCTGACCCTGCGGGCTTTCCTTGTAGGCGAGCAGCAGTTCGCGGTCGACGCTCGTGTAGTGCTGACCGTTGGGGTTGTAGATCTTCGACGTCGGGAAGTAGGCGTCCATACCGAAGGTGCGCGCTTCATCCGGAATGATCGGCACGATCCGGTGACCGAAGTCTTTCGAACGCAGCAGGTCTTTCAGCAGGCGCGCGAAGGCCATGGTCGTGGCGACCTCTTGCTTGCCCGAGCCTTTCTTCACCACGTCGTACGTCGCCGCATCGGGCAACGACACCTGGGTGTACTTCGAGCGACGCTCGGGCACGTACCCACCAAGCTCACGCCGGCGCTCTTGCAAGTACTCGATCGCGGGGTCGCTCTGGCCCGGGTGGTAGTAGGGCGGCTGGTACGGGTTGGCCTCGAGCTGAGCATCCGTGATGGGAATACGCATTTCATCGCGGAACTGCTTGAGGTTGTCGAGCGTGAGCTTCTTCATCTGGTGGGTCGCGTTGCGGCCCTCGAAGCTCGGGCCGAGGCCGTAGCCCTTGACCGTCTTGGCCAAGATGACGGTGGGCTGGCCCTTGTGCTCGCTCGCGGCCTTGAAGGCCGCGTAGACCTTGCGGTAGTCGTGGCCACCACGACGCAGACCCCAGATCTCGTCGTCGGTGTAGTTGGCCACCATTGCTGCCGTGCGGGGGTCACGACCGAAGAAGTGCTCGCGAATGAACGCGCCCGACTCAGCCTTGTAGGTCTGGTAGTCGCCGTCGGGAGTGCGGTTCATGAGGTCGCGCAAAGCGCCGTCGTGGTCTTGCGCGAGCAGGGCATCCCACTCGCGACCCCAGACGACCTTGATGACGTTCCAGCCGGCGCCACGGAAGAAGCTCTCGAGCTCTTGAATGATCTTGCCGTTGCCACGCACGGGGCCATCGAGACGCTGCAGGTTGCAGTTGATGACGAAGTTGAGGTTGTCGAGTCCGTCGTTGGCGGCGAGCTGCAGCGCACCGCGGCTCTCGACCTCGTCCATTTCGCCATCGCCGAGGAAGGCCCACACCTGGGTGTCGTCGGCCTGCGCGATGCCGCGGTTGCTTACGTATTTGTTGAGCTGAGCCTGGTAGATCGCGTTGATCGGCCCGAGACCCATCGACACGGTCGGAAACTGCCAGAAGTCAGGCATCAGTCGGGGGTGCGGGTAGCTCGAAAGCCCGCCACCCGCGTGTGACTTCTCTTGACGGAAGCCATCGAGCTGGTTCTCGGTCAGTCGGCCTTCCAGAAAGGCGCGGGCGTACATACCGGGCGACGCGTGGCCCTGGTAGAAGATCTGGTCGCCACCCGTGGGGTGGTCGGCGCCCCGGAAGAAGTGGTTGTGGCCGACTTCGTAGAGAGCAGCGCTCGACGCATAGGTCGAGATGTGGCCACCCACCGAGATGCCCGGACGCTGAGCGCGGTGCACCGTAATGGCGGCGTTCCAGCGAATCCACGCGCGGTAGCGACGTTCGAGCTCTTCATCACCCGGAAACTCCGGTTCGTTCTCGGGCGCGATGGTGTTGAGGTAATCCGTGGTCGGCACCATGGGCACGCCGAGGTGAAGCTCTTTCGAACGCTTCAGCAGGCTGAGCATGATGTCACGGCCGCGACCGGCGCCCCGCTCGTGAACGACCGCGGTGAGCGATTCGTTCCATTCGGCGGTTTCGTCCGGATCGGAATCGACGTGGCTGACCGAGTACGGATCTTGGTCGTTGACCGTCACCCTTGACCTCTTTCTGGTGGTAGACAGAGTGTGTCGGCGCGTTTCGAGCGCCGGGTTACGGCGCCGGGCAAATCGCACGAGCGCTGTCGAGTCTAGTCACCCCCTCCGCACCCCTCGTGCGAGTCCGATTGCGCCAGGAGGCGACCGTGCAGGCATCCACTCTTCCCATCGTCGGGAGCCTCGCCCCCGACTTCACGCTGCGCGATCAATTCGGCCAGACCGTCACGCTCAGCAGCCTGCGGGGCGAGACTGCCGTGGCGATCGTGTTCTTCCCGCTCGCGTTCACGGGCACGTGCACGGGGGAGTTGTGTGAGTTGCGCGACAACCTCGCGATGTTCGACACCGCCGGGGTTCGGCTGCTCGCCATCTCGGTTGACTCCACGGCCACCCTGCGGGTTTTCGCCGAACGCGAGAACTACGACTTCACGCTGTTGGCCGACTTTTGGCCGCACGGAGAGGTTGCTCGTCGCTACGGGGCCTTTCTTGACGAGAAGGGCTTTGCGGGGCGAGCGACGGTGCTGGTGGATGCCGAGGGCGTCGTGCGAGCATCCTTCGCCGTCGCACCGGGCGAAGCCCGCCCGATCGCTGCCTATCGCGACGCGATTGCCGCACTCTGAGCTGCTTCGCGCCGGTACCATTGACCCGCACGGGCTTTTAGCTCAGTTGGTAGAGCGCCTCGTTTACACCGAGGATGTCGGGGGTTCGAGTCCCTCAGGGCCCACCGTGTCTCAACCGCTCGCCCACGGCGTTGGTCGCCTGGGTGTCGGCGGTCGTTCGTAGCGTAAGTGCGTGCCGCAGAGTGTCGACCAGTGGTGGAGCCGCCGTCAGCGGGTTACGGGCCTCGAGGTGCCGAGCCCCGTCGGTCGTTTTCGCGACGCCTGGGCGCCGTTCACGGCTCTGGTCGAGCAATACCGCCCGGATCGCAATCACGGCCTAGTGCTCTCGCAGATTCCGCCGGCCGCTGACGTCTATCTCGTGTGGGTGTGCGCGGTTGGCCACGAGTTCGTCGCGACGCCCGCCGAGCAGCGCGGGCGGCCTGGTCGCTCTCGCTCGTCGCGGTCGTGGTGCCCCGTGTGTTCCACGCCGTCGTTGCTGCCCTCGGTATCGAAGTGGCCAACGCAGCAACGCGCGGGCACAGCAGCGGGCGGGCGACGGATGCTCGCGCGACCCATCGACCCCGACTCACCTCGCGCATCCGCCCCTCAGCGACGCTCGGCCGACGATGTGCGCCCTGGCGAGGCCTTCTGCAGCGACCGCGCCTCGCGAGCCACATCGGCGACCGAAGCGCGACTCCGGGCGCTCATTGCTGAACGGCTCACGGTCGATCTCAGTGCGACGGCCGTTCGCGTGAAGACACCGTTTTTCGGTCGACTCGAGGTCTGGCCCGACATCATCGTGCCCGAGTTGGCGATCGCGATTGAGTTCGACACCGTGGGGCGCAACGGTGATGAGCACGTGGGGCGCCGCGAACGCGCCGATCGTCGTAAAGACCAGTTGCTGGCGGAGGTCGGCTGGAGCGTTATTCGGCTGCGCTGCCGGCCGTTACGAGCGTTAGGTCCTGACGACATCGTCGTCGCCGGAGTTTCGAGCGCGGCCGTTGACCTCATGATCGATCGCATGGGTGAGGTACGCGGTCACCTGCTCGTGCAGGCCTACCGGCGCACAACACCGGATCGCGTCGCTATAGGTACAACGCCCACAGCAGTGCGGCAAACGTAGCTACGAAGATCGTCGGCCCGACGAATCGCACCACGTCAACGCCGCGAGCACTCGCGACAATCCGGCGCCCGATTGCTGACGTTTCGGGCAGAGCTTTCAGCTCGTCAATCACGGCGAGACCTTCTTGCGCGGCGGCGAACTGCGCGGCGGCACCGAGCACGCCCGAGGCCAGCAGAATGCCCGTGGCCGCTAGCCGAACGGGCAGCGGGGTGTCAGCGAGACCATCCATGAGCATCAACACCGTCACGGCGAGCAAGAAGGTGGGCGCGAGCTGAGAGACAATGATGTGCCAGCGTGCGCGAGTCCAGTGAGCGATCAGTTCGTTCTCGGTCATGCGCCCACTGTACGTCGCCTTCTCGATCGTCAGGAGCCCCCGTGTCACCAGCAGTGTGGGCGCTCGTGGCGTCATGCGTGCTGTGGGGCACGACGGGAACCGCGGCGTCATTCATGCCCGATGCGGTGAGTCCTCTCGCGATTGGCGCCAGCACCATGACGCTCGGCGGCATCTTGCTGTTCGCGGCGAGTCGACGGGGTGCGGTCGCCGTCATTCGCGATCGATCGGTTCGCGGCTGGTTGATCGCGGCCGCGCTCGGCATGGTCGCGTATCCGCTCGCGTTCTATACATCGATGGACCTTGCGGGGGTTGCTATCGGCAACGTGATTTCCCTCGGGTCGGGGCCGATCTTCGCGGCACTGCTCGAATGGCGCGTGTCGCGCAGCCGACTGGGTGTGCGGTGGATGCTGAGCGCGGCGATTGCGATCACCGGCATGGCTCTGCTCGTGGCGGGCGGGCACGGCGATGATTCGCCGGTCGATGCGGCGGGCATCCCGGCCGGTGTCATGCTCGGCCTCGTCGCCGGAGCTGGCTACGCGCTCTTCACGTTCGCCTCGGGGGCCGTGATCCGCAGTGGCCATGCGGGGCGCGCAACGATGGGCGCCGCCTTTGGCCTCGCTGCGATACCGCTCGGGATCGTGCTCCTCATTGTGGGTGCCCCCCTCCTGGCCACTCCGGGCGCGATCGGCATCGCCCTCTATTTGGCTATCGGGCCCATGTTTGTGGCGTACCTGTTCTTCGCGGTGGGCGTTCGCGCTCTTGCGTCGAGCACCGTCACGGTCATCACGTTGCTCGAGCCCCTCGTTGCAACTCTGCTTGCCGTGTTCGTTGTCGGTGAGCGTCTCGATGTCGTCGGATGGATCGGGCTCGTACTGATTCTCACCGGTGTCTTCGTGCTTTCCTCGGCTCGGCAACAGCCTTCGACGCCCAGTCCGCCCTATCATCGGGGACATGGTCGACGACGAACAGCCGACGAACGATAACGCCGAACCGGCGACTCCATCTGGTCCCCGGCGCTCGACGTTTACGCCGCCGCCTGCCGGTGCCGCGTATGACCCGTCTGCGACCGATGACGACGCTCTGGCCGGCGCACTCTCGGAGCAGTTCGAGCGCTGGGTGCCGCCTGCCCCGGCGACCCCCGCTTTTGCCAACGAACCGGTGACACAGTTTCCGGCCGATCCTGCGCCGGACGCAGCACCGACGATTGAGGCCGCGCCGGTTGTTGCCGAGCCGGCCTCACCGGGCGATTCCGCGTGGCAGCCAGAAGCGTGGGAGCCCGCTCCCTGGCAACCGCCTGCCGAGAGCGCCGTCAGCGCACCGTTCGTCGACGCAGTGGGGGCCGCCCCTGCCGAATCTCCCTGGAGTGAGCCCGCGCCAGAAGCGCCTGCGCAGCCGATCGTGTACGACCTGTCGGGGCCTGGCCTGGGTGGCTCAGCCGAACCTGACTTTGCGGTTGCTCCCGAGCCGACGTCAACGCTTCCGCCCCCTCCGCAACGGCTCTCTCTCACTGATGCTGAGCTATTGCAGGCCGCGAACATCGATGCCCCCCACCAGGACACGTCGTCGTTGCTCGATCTCGTTGAGCGCGAGCTGGTTCTTCGGCAAATCGAGGCTCAGCGCCTCGCGGAGTGGGAAAAGCAAGTTCGTGCAACTGCGGCTCCCGAGGCCGATGCGATCGTGACGCAAGTGCGAGAGAAGTTCACGGGCGTGATACCCGTGGCTCCAGCGACCAGCGGGCCTTCGCCCGACGCGAGCGGGCTGTCGGTCGCTGAACAACTCGCCTCAGCACCTCCGCCGGCAGCACCTCACAATCTTGCCGTGCCGCCCGCCGCGCCGATCATCGATCTCGCCCTCGCTGATGCGCCGCCGCCCTATGGCATCGTGCCGTCGGCCGCGGTCGCGCCGCCACTGTCCGTGCCGGCTCCCACCGACGAGGTGCCTGAGCCTGCCGTTGCTGCGCCCGCTCCGCTGATCGAACCGATTCAACCCGAGCCCATCGGGTTCGAACCGGCCGCGTTCGAGCCGGCCGCGTTCGAGCAAGCCGCCGTCGACCCTGCGGCCTTCGCCGCCGCTCCCGCCGCCGCGGGCTCGTTCTTCGACGAGCTACTTCGAGAGCCGACAGAGCTCGACTCCTCTGGTGATTCCAACCTCAGCGGCGACCCATTTGCCGGTGCAGCCGCCGGTTCGGCGCCGGCCGCCACTCCGTCCCCCAATGCTGGCGAACCCACGGGCCTCGATCTTCTCGCCGGCCAGTTCGCCGAGCCAGAAGACGAGATGTCAGCGGACGGCCGCGACTCCGATTCGAGTGCAGAGCAGGTCGGGCTGGCTGGTCCGAGCGCGGGTCGTGTTGAGCGAATTGCCCTTGAGCCGACTCCTGCCGAGCAGCGCGCCGGGCGCTCGATTCGGCTGTTCTGGTTGTGGTTTGCTGTCAATTCGTCGGTCGTGAGCATCGCCTTGGGTGCGGTCATCCTGGGGCTCGGCGTCAGCCTTCGCCAGGCAGTGATGGCAACGCTGCTGGGTGTGGCCCTCTCGTTCCTGCCGCTCGGGTTGGGCACCCTCGCGGGCAAGAACAGCGGGCAGCCGACGATGGTGGTGTCGCGCTCGACCTTCGGCACGGCGGGCAATGGGATTCCCGCGTTGGTGGCCGTCATCACGCGACTCGCCTGGGCTGCCGCTTTGCTTTGGATGCTCGGCATCGGTGTCGCCGAGGTTCTCGTCGGCTCGGGACTCCTGCCGGGAGTGGGGCGTCTCGAGATCGCGCTGGCGACCGCGTCGATCGGGCTGGTGATCGCCGCTGTGGTCGCGGGCTTCGGGTTCGGCCTCATCGCCGTGGTGAGCGCGATCGTGAGCATCATCTCGGTCGTTCTTGTTGCCGGGCTCGTTGTGCTCACGGCGTCGTACGTTGACCTTGAGGCCGCGCTCGCTTTGCCCGATGGTGACTGGGCCCTGCTGCTGAGTGGCGCTGTGCTCGTCTTCAGTGTCGTGGGTCTCGCGTGGGCAAACAGCAGTGGCGACGTGGCGCGCTACCAAGCCAAGGGAACACTGGGCGGAGCGGCGGTGATGTTCAGCGCCTTCGGAGCGACGATTCCGGCGTTCGTCGTGATTTGTTGGGGCGCAGTCTTGGCCGCCTCAAACCCCGTGCTCGCTAAAGGTCTCGCCGAGAACCCGCTCGACCTCGTGTCACGATTGCTGCCGCTCTGGTACCCCGTTCCGCTCATTGCGGCCATTGCCCTCTCGCTTATTAGCGCCGCCGCCCTCGCGTTGTACTCCGGTGGCTTCGCCGTGCTCGCCATGGGCGTGCGCGCCTCGCGGCCGGGCGCTGTGGTCTTCTCGATCCTCGTGACCGGTGCCCTCGTCGCCGTGCTTCTCGTGATCGTTCCTGACACGGCCGCGCTCTTCCGCGATGTCGTGACAACTCTTGCTGTGCCGGTTGCGGCGTGGGCGGGAATCTTCGGCGCCGAAACGATGATTCGATCGCGGCGAGTGCATTCGCCGTCGCTTCTGACGTCGGGCGGGGTGTACCCGGCCATTCGATGGGTCAACCTCATCATGTTCCTGGTCATCACCGGGGTCGGGTGGGGCTTCAGCACGGCGACGCTAATCGGTTTGCAGTGGCAGGGCTACTTGTTCACGGCGCTGGGTGTGAGTGCCGATAGTGCGCTCGCCTCGAGTGACCCGGGCGTGTTTGTTGCTCTCGTTCTGGGCCTGCTCACGCCGATCATCATGGGCATCCCCGCCTTGCGACGTCTTCAGCGGGCAGAGAAAGCCGCCGAAGAGGCAGACAATGCGGCTGACACCGGGGGTGCAAACGGTGAATCGTTCGAGGGCGACGACTCCGCGGCGAGCGCGCCGTTCACCCCGTCACCCGCATGAGCACTCTCGCCGCCGTCGCTGACGCGATTGAGCAGCTCTGGCCCGTCAGCGGCGCCGAGCCGTGGGATGCCCCCGGCATCGTGAGCGGTGATCTCGCAGCGGACGTATCGCGCATTGTTCTCGCGGTCGATGCCGTCGCCGCGACCGTGGGTGAAGCGATCGAGCTGAAGGCCGACCTTTTGCTCGTGCATCACCCTCTGCTGTTGCGGGGCGTCACGACGGTCGCCGAGTCGACGGCGAAGGGCTCCCTCATCGCCCAGCTCATCCGAGGCCGATGTGCCCTCATTGCAGCCCACACCAACGCCGACATCGTCGCCACCGGAACCAGCGCGCGCCTCGCCCAGCTCATGGGGCTGACGGATGCTCGCCCCATCGTTGAGACCGCGCCAGGAGCCGGCCTGGGCCGCGTGGGGGCGCTACCCGAGCCCACGACCCTCGGAGCCTTCGCGCGGCGGCTCGCGGGCATCCTGCCCCCCACAGCGACGGGTGTGCGGGTCGCAGGGGACTTCGACCGCGTGGTGCGAACGATTGCGGTGTGCGGGGGAGCGGGCGACTCACTCTTGTCAGAGCCCGCGGTGCGTGCCGCCGATGTCTATGTCACGGCAGACCTGCGGCATCACCCGGCGAGCGAGGCGGTCGCGACGGCGCGCGTCGCCGGCGGCCCGGCACTCATCGACGTGTCGCACTGGGCGAGCGAGTGGTTGTGGCTCGAGACGGCCGCCGATGAGTTGCGCGCGGCTCTTCCTGATGTGGAGGTCATCGTGAGTGACCTACGCACCGACCCGTGGGACTTCGTCGTCGTACAGTAGGGGCGCACCCCGCCACTCGCGGCGGAGCCCCGACACGCAACGACCGAGCCGCACGCAACTGACGAGAGACCAGGTGAGCCCCGCATGGCCCTGACCGCTAGCCCCGACGCCCAGCGCGTCTTGCTCGATGTGCAGGCGCTCGACACGACACTGCAGCAGCTGGCCCACCGCGAGCGGTCGCTGCCCGAGCGTGCCGTCGTGGATGCTCTCGCTGCTGAAGCTGACGTCATGCGCGAGTTTGTGATTCAGCGTCGGGGCGAGCTCGACGATGCCCGGCTCGAGCTAGGCCGCGTCGAAAGTGATGTTGCCGTGGTGCAGTCGCGCATCGTTCGCGATGGCGAGCGCATGCAGGCGAGTTCTTCGGTCAAGGACATTCAGGGTCTTGAGCACGAGCTCGAGTCACTGCGCGGTCGCCTCAACGACCTCGAAGAGATTCAGCTCGCCGTGATGGAAAAGGTCGAGGCGATCGAGACCGAGCTCACGTCGGCGACGGCCTCGCTCGACGAGCACCAGCAGAAGCTCTCTGACGCACAGGCGGCTCGAGATGCGGCTCTCGCCGTGATCGCGAGTGAGTCCGATGCGGCTCGCTCGCAGCGCGCGGCCATTGTCGCGACAGTGCCGACCGACCTCATGGCGCTCTATGAGAAGCAACGCGAGCGGTATGGCGTGGGTGCGTCGCACTTGCGCGCGCGCATTTCGAGCGCGAGCGGGGTCGAGTTGACGGGCAGCGACCTGGCGGCCGTGCGGGCGGCCGCGCCCGACGCGGTGCTGCTGTGTCCCGACTCCAACGCCATCCTCGTTCGAACCGACGAGAGCGGACTGTGAGCCGAGAGCTTCTCGTCGAGGCCGACGGCGGATCGCGCGGAAACCCCGGCCCCGCCGCCGGTGGTGCCGTGGTCATCGACCCGGCCACGGGCGAGGTCATTGCCGAGGTGGGCGTCTGGGTAGGGATTGCGACCAATAACGTCGCTGAGTACAGCGGCATGCTCGCGGGAGTGCGGCGCGCTCTCGAGCTCGATCCGAATGCCTCGCTCACGATCCGCATGGATTCCAAGCTCGTCGTCGAGCAAATGATGGGTCGCTGGAAGATCAAGCATCCGGCCATGGCCGAACTCGCTGCCGAGGCGCGCCAGGTTCTGACGGGCACGCCCGTGCGGTTTGAGTGGGTTCCGCGCCTGCAGAACTCACGCGCCGATAAGTGCGCGAATGACGCGATGGATGCCCGCGCATCGTTCCAACGCTAACCTGGGTCTCGCAAGTGGGCCGGCCAGACGGTCGCGTCGAAGGTACGCCCCGCAAGGGGAACGACTTCGCCGAGGAACGTCCGGGCTCCACAGAGCAGGGCGGTGGGTAACACCCACCCGCAGCAATGCGCGAGAACAGTGCAACAGAGAGCAGACCGCCACGGGTTTCGGCCCGGGGTAAGGGTGAAACGGTGGTGTAAGAGACCACCAGAGGCCCGAGTGATCGGGCTTGCTAGGTAAACCTCGCCCGGAGCAAGGTCAGACAGACACCGTTAACGCTGCTCGCCGAGGTGTCGGGTAGACCGCTAGAGGGCTGCGGCAACGTAGTCCCGAGAGAGATGGCCGTCGAAGGGAAGCGATTCCTGGAACAGAACCCGGCGTATCGGCCGGCCCACTTGCCTCAGTAGCGCCGCATCACCACTGTGAGGGCGCGTAGTCCTTCAAGAAGACCCCGAACAGCTCGTCGCCGGCTTCGCCCCGCACGATGGGGTCGTAAACGCGCGCAGCCCCATCGACGAGGTCGAGCGGGGCGTGAAAGCCCTCTTCGGCCAGGCGCAGCTTGGTGGGGTGCGGGCGTTCGTCGGTGATCCAGCCCGTGTCGACGCTCGTCATCAAGATGCCGTCGGTCTCGAACATCTCGCGGGCGCTCGTGCGCGTGAGCATGTTCATCGCCGCTTTCGCCATGTTGGTGTGCGGATGCCCCGGCCCCTTGTATCCGCGGCCGAACACGCCCTCCATCGCGCTCACGTTGACGACATAGGTGCGTGCGAACGGTGACGCCGCGAGCGAGGGCCGCAAGCGGTCGACGAGGATGAACGGCGCGATCGAGTTGGCGAGCTGCACTTCGAGCATCTCGAGAGGCTCAACAGCGCCAACGGCCTGCGTCCAGCTGTTGACGTCGTGCAGGTCGGGCACGAGCCCGCCCGCATCGATCGCGGTTCCGGCTTTGTGTCGCTCAATGGATGCGTTGCCAGCAGTCATCGCCGCCTGCGTCAGCTGCTCGGCTTTCGCGGCGGCTGCCGAAAGAATCGGGTGGGCCGCGACCGACTCGGCCAAAGCCAGCGGGTGGGGATCCATAGTGTGGCCGAACGTCACCAGCTCGGGCAGTGGCCCGTCAGGCAGGGGAGCAAGCTCGGCCTCGATGAGCGGCTGGTAGGCGCCGGGGGAGCGGCGCACGGTTTGCGCCGCGTTGTTGATGATGATGTCGAGGGGGCCGGCGGCGGCAACCGACTCGGCGAGGCCGATGACCTGCGCCGGGTCGCGCAAGTCGATGCCGACGATGCGCAAGCGGTCGATCCAGTCGGCCGCGTCGGGGAGTGCCGAAAAGCGTCGCACGGCATCCCGCGGAAACCGCGTCGTGATAGTCGTGTGCGCGCCGTCGCGCAGCAGTCGCAGCGCGATGTACATGCCGATCTTGGCGCGGCCGCCGGTGAGCAGGGCGCGGCGTCCGGTGAGGTCAGTGCGGGCATCCCGTTTCGCGTGATTGAGACGCGCGCAGTCGGGGCACAGCTGGTGGTAGAAGGCGTCGACGAGCGTGTACGGCTTCTTGCAGATGTAGCACGACTGCGGACGCGTGAGTTCGCCCGCGAACGGTGCGTCGGTCGACGATGAGATGTCAACGCCGCGGGTTTCGTCGTCGATACGGTCCGGCGATCCGGTCGCGGTTGCCTCGATGACGGCTTTGTCGGCAGCGAGCACTTCGGCGCGCTTGGTCAGTCGACGGTGCACCTTGACGGCGCGGAACATGTGGGCCGTCGCGTGACGCACCGCGATGAAGTCAGGATGCTCGTGGTCAAGCTCGTGCAGCGTGCTGAGCACCCGCAGCGTCGTCTCGAGGTCAGCGGGATCGATACCGGCGGAGTCGCCGGGCACGGGCTGATCAGAAGGCACACGCCAGGGTACCTGGCGCAGAGGGACTGCTCTGTCGTTACGCGATCTGCGTGCCGAGCAGAGCCCCAATGCCAAAGGTCACGGCGAGGGCGAGACCGCCGCCGACGAGCACCCGCACCGTGGGTCGCAACCAGTGACTCTTGCCGAGAATCGCCCCGAGCGCGCCCGTGATGCCAAGGGCCACGAGGGTTGCCACGAAGGTGATCGGAATGCGCAGCTCGGGTGGGGGCAGCAGAATCGCGAGCATCGGGAGAACAGCGCCGGCCAGAAAGGCGACTCCCGAGGCCACGGCGGCTTGCCACGGCTTGAGCACTTCGTTCTCGTCGATGTGCAGTTCTGCTTCGAGGTGTGCACCGAGCGCATCATGCGCCGTGAGCTCTTCGGCGACCTTCTGTGCGGTTTCGGGGGTGAGCCCTTTGGCCTGGTAGATGCTCGCGAGCTCGGCGAGCTCTTGCTCGGGCATTTCTGCCAACTCGCGGCGCTCTTTCGCGATGAGCGCCGTTTGGCTGTCGCGGGCGCTCGCGACCGAGACGTATTCGCCGAGCGCCATCGAGATTGCCCCACCCACGACGGCAGCGGCACCCGCCGTGATGATGGGCCCCATCGCGCTCGTGGCACCGGCAACACCGACGACGACAGCGGCGACCGACACGATGCCATCGTTGGCACCGAGAACTCCCGCCCGCAGCTTGTTGAGGCCATCACTGAAGGCCCCGCGATCGTGCGGTTCTGCGTCGTGCGGGGTGTGGGCTTCAGGCGCGCTTGCGTTGTCGGTCATGACCTCAGTCAACTCCCCGGCTCGTCAACCATCAAGCAAGGCAAGCCTGGGCTATGAATCGGCCTGTCATTCCGCCTTCGGCATACGCACGTGCGTAGAGTCAGAGCATCTGGCAGGCGTAGGCCTGCGACTCGCGTCGGCTGGGAAGTCGCATTCCGACTCCGAAGGCCTCATGACCTCTCTCGCCTCCTCCGGCAGCCTCGGCTCCGTGCGCCCCACGACTCCTCGCGACCCCAACGCTGTGCCGCTCACGGCCTCGTACTCGGCGCTCATGCGCACGGTGCGTGACGGAGGTCTGCTTCGCCGCCGCGAAGGCTTCTACTACGCCGTCTTCGCCGGTCTCGCTGTTGCTCTGGGCGGCGTCATCACGGGCATGGTGTTGCTCGGCGACAGCTGGTTCCAGCTGCTCATGGCCGGCGCGCTCGGCATCGTTCTCACCCAGATTGCCTTCGTTACGCACGAGGCCTCGCACCGCCAGATCTTCGCCTCGGGCAAGGTCAACGACTGGGTCGGTCGCATTCTCGCGACCGCCGTCGTGGGCATTAGCTATCACTGGTGGATGCACAAGCATTCGCGCCACCACGCCAAGCCCAATCAACTCGGGGCCGACCCCGACATCGAGCCCGACACGATCGTCTTCACCGAGGCCGACGCCGAGAAGTCGACCGGATTCCTCGCCCTCATCACGCGCCGCCAGGGCTACTTGTTCTTCCCGCTGCTCACGCTCGAGGGCCTCAACTTGCACTACCGCTCGATCCTGAGCCTCTTCGATAAGGGTCGCGTCGAGCACCGCTACCTCGAGCTTGCGCTCATCGGTCTGCGTCTCTCGCTCTACGTCGCGGTGCTGTTCTGGTTCTTGCCGCTCGGCATAGCTTTCGCGTTCTTGGGCGTGCAGCTGGCGGTCTTCGGGGTCTACATGGGAGCATCCTTCGCCCCCAACCACAAGGGCATGCCGATTCTCGAGAACGACACCTCACTCGACTTCTTGCACCGCCAGATTCTGACGTCGCGCAACCTCAAGGGCGGCTGGTGGGCGACTGTGCTGTTCGGCGGACTCAACCACCAGGTCGAGCATCACTTGTTCCCGAACATGCCGCGCCCCGCGCTCAGCCGTGCTCGCGAGATCGTGCGCGAGTACTCGCAGTCGATGGGCATTTCGTACACCGAGACGGGCGTCTTTCGCTCGTACGGCATCGTCATCGAGTACTTGAACCGCGTCGGCTTGTCGGCGCGCGACCCCTTCGATTGCCCGCTCGTCAATCAGTTTCGCCGCAGCTAGGTCTACGACCGACGACCGACGGCCGGGACGGCCGTCGGCGCTGGCGTCGCGGCAACGGTCAGAAATGACCGTTGCTCCCAGCTCCAGCGCGCCGCGTCGCGGCAACGGTCAGAAATGACCGTTGCTTCTAGCTCCAGCGCGCCAAAGCCGCAGCGCCAATGATTCCGGCGTTGTTGCGCAGCTCGGCGGGCACGATGGGCGTGCGCACATCGATGAGCGGAATGAACTCGTCGTGCTGCTTCGAGATGCCGCCGCCAATGACGAAGAGTTCGGGCCAGAGCAAGGCTTCGACGTAGCGGTAGTACTCGGTCAAGCGTTCGGCCCACTCGGCAAAGCTCAGCTCTTCGCGCTCGCGCGCCGAGTTTGCCGCCCATGACTCGGCGTCGCGGCCGTTCACCACGAGGTGCCCCAGTTCAGAGTTCGCGATGAGAACTCCGTCGTTGATGAGGGCGCTGCCGATGCCCGTGCCGAGCGTCGTCATGATGACGAGGCCGCGCTGCCCGCGTGCGGCGCCCGACATCGCTTCGGCATAGCCGGCCGCATCCGCGTCATTGATGAAGTGGATGTCACGGCCGAGGGCCTCGCCGAACGCGGTGTCGGCATCAAGGCCGATCCAGCGCTCGCTCACGTTGGCGGCCGACATGGTGCGGCCGTTGACGACGACGGCCGGAAAGCACACCCCGATGTGCTCGACACCCTCGGTGCCGAGTTCGCCGACGAGCTGGGCGACGGTCGCGATGATGTCGTCGGGCTCGCCGCCCTCGGGAGTCGGGTGCTTGATGCGGTCGCCGACGATGTCGCCCACATCCAGGTCAATGACAGCGCCCTTGATGCCGGTGCCGCCGATGTCGATGCCAATGGCGAGCGTCATGCGGGTCTCCTGTCGGGGTGGTGCGGGGGTTACGGGAGGGTCAGAATCTCGGCGCCACGCTCGGTGACGACGAGCGTGTGTTCGAACTGGGCGCTGAGGGATTTGTCTTTCGTCGTGACCGTCCAGTCGTCGGCCCACAGATCCCACGCGATGTCGCCGAGCGTCAGCATGGGCTCGATCGTGAAGACCATGCCGGGTTGCATCACCGTCGAATAATCGGGCGCCGCGTCGTAGTGCGGCACGATGAGCCCCGAGTGAAACGAGCGCCCCACGCCGTGACCGGTAAAGTCGCGCACGACGCCGTAGCCGAAGCGCTGCGCGTAGGCCTCGATCGCGCGACCGATCACGTTGATCTCGCGACCGGGGGCGACGGCCTTGATGCCGCGGTTGAGTGCTTCTTGCGTGCGCTCGACCAAAAGGCGGGCGTCGTCGCTTGCGTCACCCGCAATGAAGGTCTTGTTGAGGTCGCCGTGCACGCCGTTCGTGTAGGCGGTGATGTCGATGTTGACGATGTCGCCCTCGGCGATGACGGTGTCGTCGGGGATGCCGTGGCAGATGACCTCGTTGAGGCTCGTGCAGCACGACTTGGGGTAGCCGCGGTAGCCAAGAGTCGAGGGGTAGGCGTCGTGGTCGAGCAAGAACTCGTGCGCGATGCGGTCGAGTTCGTCGGTCGTGACGCCCGGAGCGATCGCGGCGCCAACAGCCTCGACCGCTTGCGCCGCAATGCGGCCGCTGTGCCGAATGAGCTCGATCGTCTCGGCGTCGTAGATGTCTCCGCTGACGTGAGGCGTGGGCCCTGGCTTGCCCACGTATTCGGGGCGCGGGATGCTCGACGGCACCGATCGCCGCGGCGACAGCAGCCCGGCAACGAGGTGACCGGAGGCGTCGCGAGGCATAGGGTCGAGTCTATCGAGCCGCGTGTGCGCCTCGGTTCGGGGGAGGAGCGGCTCATGGCCGACGGCGAGACGCAGCAGTGGTGGTACAACCACAAGACCGGCGAGGTTGAAAACGGCCCTCAGTCGCTCGGCAGTGACCGCGATGGCCCCTACGCGACCGAGGCCGACGCCCGTCGGGCGCCCGAGATCGCCCGAGAGCGCGCTCGCGCGTGGGCGGCCGACGAAGAGGAGTAGGGGTGCTCGAACGCTTTCTCGATCACTTCGAGAGCATGATGGCTGACCGGTTCGGCCACCAGATGTACCAACTGGGCCCCTTTAGTCTTCTGGGCTCGATCGTGAATGCTGGGGCGAGCGGCATTTTGCTGGTCTCGGGGCTGATCGGCGCCGCCACCAACTTTCAGCCTTTCTTCATCATGTTTATTGCGATCGGCGCAATGCTGCACACGTTCTTCGTGCTGATAGCCGTGCGTGTCTACAAGGGGCGCACGCTCTACGATCGCGAGCTCGCGGCACAGCTAGAAGACGAAGAATCCGGCGGCGCCGACGAGCTGCCGCCGCGCTAGTTCGCGCGCTCCTGCAGGGCTTGCTCGGCGGTCGCGTCACTGTAGCTGTGCGCCTCGTCGGGGTAGGCGCCGGACTCGACGTCGGCCTTGTAGGCGAGCGCAGCATCCGTCAGCACCTGGCGAAGGTTGGCGTATTGCTTCACAAACTTCGGGATGCGCCCGGCCGTGAGGCCCGCCCAGTCGGTCCAGACGACGAGCTGGCCGTCGCAGTGGGGGCCGCCGCCGACGCTGATGGTCGGAATCGTCAGCTCTGCCGTGATCCGCTTCGCGACCTCGGCAGGGATCATCTCGAGCACGACGGCAAACGCGCCGGCCTCTTCGACCGCGTGCGCGTCGGCGAGCAATTGCTCGGCCGCCTCGCCGCGGCCCTGAATGACGTGGCCGCCCAGACCGTGCTCGCTTTGCGGCGTGAAGCCGATGTGGGCCATGACCGGGATGCCCGCCGACACGATGCGCCGAATCTGCTTGGCCGACCGCACCCCGCCTTCGAGCTTCACGGCGTGAGCTCCTGTTTCTTTCATGAACCGAAACGCGGTGTGCAGGGCCTCTTCGGGGCCGGTCTCATACGAACCGAACGGCATGTCGGCGACGACGAACGCGCGCTTGACGCCGCTCACGACGCCGCGCGTGAGGGGAATGAGGTCGTCGATCGTGACGGGCAGCGTCGTGTCGTAGCCGAGCACGGTGTTGCCAGCAGAATCGCCCACGAGCAAGAAGTCGATTCCCGCTTCGTCGAAGATCTGTGCCGTCAGCACGTCGTATGACGTGAGTCCGGTGATCTTGATGCCCTGCTCTTTCGCCCGTGCAAAGTGACGGGTGCGAACGCGCTTCGGTGCCTCAGCCATGGCGGCAAGCCTAGCCCGGTGCTACTTCGTGGGCTTATACGTAATCGGCAGACGCCGGTCGCGCCCAAACGCCATGCCCGAGATCTTCGGCCCGATCGCGCCCTGGCGGCGCTTCCACTCGGAGCGATCGACGAGACGCGTCACGAAGTCGACGGTCTCGGGCGCGAAGCCGAGGGCTACGACATCGTCGCGGCCGAGCTCGCGACCCACGTAGGCGTCGAGAATCGCATCGAGCACCTCGTAGGGCGGCAGCGTGTCTTGGTCGACTTGGCCAGGCCGCAGTTCAGCGCTCGGCGGCTTGGCGATCGAGTTCTCCGGAATCGGCGGCGTCTCGCCTCGGCTGACGGCGTGAGCGTTGCGCCAGCGGGCGAGCTCCCACACCAGCAGCTTCGGTACGTCTTTGATGGGCGCGAACCCACCGACCGAGTCGCCGTAGATCGTTGAGTAGCCCACCGAGAGTTCGGTCTTGTTGCCCGTCGTGAGCACGAGGTGGCCGTGCATGTTCGACAACCCCATGAGGATGATCGCTCGGATGCGCGCCTGCAGATTTTCGGCGGCCACCCCATCGAGCGCGAGCTGGGTCTCGACGGGAGCCACGAGATCGGCAATCGGCTCAGTCGTGAAGTTCAGGCCGATGCGGTCGGCGAGGTCGTCGGCATCGCTGCGCGAGTGGTCGGAGCTATACCGCGAGGGCATCGAGACGCCGTAGACGTTGTCGGGGCCGAGGGCGTCGGCGGCAATCGCCGCGCACACGGCAGAGTCGAT
>CALRWH020000016.1:0-29315 GCA_943371805.1 Pseudomonas synxantha
CCAGAGGCCGAGCATCCCCGCATCGTGCGCCCCGACGGCGTCGGTGCGCACCCGGTCGCCCACATACGCGCACTGCGAAGGCTCGACCCCGAACGCGCGGGCCGCAGCGTGGAAGATGCGCGGGTCTGGCTTGGTGACGCCCAGCTCGCCCGAGGCGATGACGCGGCCCTGCCGGGCGGGCTCGTCGATCGACCCGTCGGCGCGCACGGCCGTGAGGTCGAGGCGGTCCCAGAGGTCAATGCGCTGCAGCTTGTCGATCTGAAAGTCGAGGTCGCCGTTCGTGATGATGCCGACGCGGTAGCCGTCGAGCGCCTCGAGCGCGGGCAGCACGTCATCGAACAGGCGCCAGGCGTCGCGGTAGCCGACCAGGTAGCGCTCGAACCAGGCGAGCGCCTCGTCGTCGGTGACCTCGATGCCGTAGTGCGCGAGCAGGTCGCGGGCCCGAGCGACGCGCTGGCCGAGGTACGTCAGCTCACCGGTGAGATACCGCGTGTAGTGCCGCTCTTCGAGCTCGGCCCAGCGCCGCTGCACGGCTGCGGTGTCGTCATCGGCGAACGCCCCGCCCGCGGTCGCCTGAGCGAGCGTGATTGCCTCTTGAACCGCGCGCGTGTGCGCCATGAGTGTGTCGTCGAGGTCGAAGAGCACGACCTCGATGGCGCGGCTCACGCGCGCGGCAAGAAGCCGAGCGCGTCGTACACGCGCGTCAGCGTGGCATCGGCGATCTCTTCGGCGCGCGAGGCGTTGAGCGCGAGCAAGCGGTCGAGCTCGGCGGGGTCGTCGAGCAGCTCCAAGGTGCGGGTGCGGATCGGGGTGAACGCCTCGACGACGGCCTCGGCAACTGCGGTCTTGAGCGCGCCGTACTGGAGGCCGTCGAAAGAGGCGACGAGGGCATCCGTCGTCTGACCCGTCAGCAGGGCGAGAATCGACAGCAGGTTCGAGACTCCGGGCTTCTCGACCGGGTCGAACGACACGACACCCGACGAGTCGGTCACGGCCGACTTGACCTTCTTGGTGAGCACCGAGGGCTCGTCCATGAGCCACAGGATGCCCGCGGGGCTCTCGCCCGACTTCGACATCTTCGACCCCGGGTTCTGCAGGTCGTAGACCTTGGCGGTCTCTTTCAGGATGCGCACCTCGGGCACGACGAGGGTGTCGCCGAAGCGCGCGTTGAAACGCGTGGCGAGGTCGCGCGTGAGCTCGATGTGCTGCCGCTGGTCTTCGCCCACGGGCACGACGACGGCGTCGTAGAGCAAGATGTCGGCGGCCTGCAAGATCGGGTAGGTGAAGAGCCCAACCGAGGCGAGGTCGGCTCCGCCCTTGGCTGACTTGTCTTTGAACTGGGTCATGCGGCTCGCTTCGCCGAAGCCCGTGATGGTGTTGAGCACCCAGGCGAGCTGCGCGTGCGCGCTCACGTGCGACTGCACGAAGAGCGTCGAGTGCTCGGGGTCGATGCCCGCGGCGATGTACTGCGCTGCCGTGCGGCGGGTTTGCTCGCGCAGCGCGGCTGGGTCTTGCGGCACCGTGATCGCATGCAGGTCGACGACGCAGAACACGGCGTCGTGGGTCGCCTGCATGTCACGCCACTGCAGCAGGGCTCCGGCGTAGTTGCCGAGGTGCAGGCTGGCGGCGGAGGGCTGCATGCCCGAGAACAGGCGCGGAAGACTCATGGGTCTATTCTTTCAGCGCGCTGGAGCTTTGACGATCGCATCGCGATCGTGCGACGCCAGCGCCGACGAGGCTGTGCATCGTCGGGACACGACGATCAGGGCAACTCGTAGTCAACCACCACGGGCGCGTGGTCGCTCCACCGGGTGTCCCACGAGGGCGCGCGGTCGACGGCGTAGGCCTGCACGGTTGCCGCGAGGGCCGTCGTTGCCATGTGGTAGTCGATGCGCCACCCGGTGTCGGTATCGAAGGCCTGGCCGCGCTGTGACCACCAGGTGTAGGGGCCGGGCACCTCTCCGGCATGCACGCGGCCGACGTCGACCCACCCGAGGCCGCTTCGAGTAGTGCCATCCACGCACTCGATGGGAGCATCCAAATCGCCAAAGAACCGGTCGAAGTAGGCGCGTTCTTCGAGCAAGAAGCCCGCGTTCTTGCGGTTGCCCTTCCAGTTCTTGATGTCGAGTTCTCGGTGGCCCACATTGAGGTCGCCGACGACGAGGGCGTAGGGCGTGTGCGCGGCGAGCAGGGGCAGGCGCTCGGTCATCGCCTCCAAGAATTTGTACTTCTCGACCTGCTTGGGGGTGTCGACCTCGCCCGAGTGCACATAGCAGCTGACGACCGTGAGGGTCGTGCCGCCCACGGTGAGGTCGGCTTCGATCCAGCGCCCCGCCGAGTCGAAGTCGTCGGGGCCCAGTGCGACCCGGTGCGCGGCGAACTCGCGACGCGCGGCAATCGCCACGCCCGCGCGGCCCTTGGCCGTCGCGGCGTCGTGCACGACGGTCCACTCCGGCCCCAGCAACCCGGTGACGTCATCGGTGGATGCCCGCACCTCTTGCATCGCGAGCACGTCAACGTTGCGCTGCGCCAGCCACTCGGCCATGCCCTTGCGAAACGAGGCGCGAATGCCGTTGACGTTGACGGAAGCGATGCGCACAGTGGTCGGCATGGGCCCAGTCTACGAGCGCGAGCCGACGCGAGGTTGTGCGGTCAGCGCCGCCCAAACAGCCGTCGGTACCACGGCGGTTCTGCAGGCTCAGGCTCGGGTTCGTGCGCCGCGACGTACGCCCGCGCGGCCTCCAGCCGTTTCGCCTCGTGGATCGGGTCGAGCACGACGCCGTCGTCGGCGACGCCGAGGGCGATCCACATTGCGGCGAGCAAGATCACTTGGCTCACGAAGTTGAACCAGATGAGCACACCGACGAACACGGCGAACGAGGCGAGAAGCGGGTTGGTGCTGGCTCCGCCGAGGAGGGTGTTGCCGAGCACCTTGAGACCGCCCAGGGCGACGGCTCCGATGAGCGCGCCGGGGATCAGGCGCCGCAGCGGGATGCGCATTCCGGAGAGCACTCGGTAGAGCATCCCGAGCATGATCGTGTCGAGAACGAACATGACGGTCAGCGTGACGACGCGCCCCACGGCAGTGCTCGTGCTCGAATCGCGGATGCCCAACCAGTCGAGCACGCCCTCCATCGCGACCGTGCCGCTCACGGAGAGTCCGGCCGAGATCAGCAACAGCAGGCCGAAGCCGAGGGCGAGGCCTGCGTCTTTGAGCTTGAGCAGGTAGTAGTTGGTGCGCGAGCCGGGGAGGTCGAACATGATGCGGATCGCGTCGCGGGCGCCGGCCATCCAGCCGAGCGCCGAGAGGAAGAGGCCAATGAGGGCGATCGCACCCGTCCAGCCGAAGATGGTTGCTTCGAGCAAGAGCCCGGGGTCGACGATTCCCTCGCCGCTGCCATCAGGATCGATCAGTCCCGGCACCGTCTGGCGCAGCACCTCGATGAGGGCGAGCTGCAGGTCGCGGTTTCCCGACACGATGAGGCCCGCGATCGAGAACCCGACCCAGAGCGCTGCAAACACGGCAAATACTGCCTGGTAGGCGAGGCCTGCCGAAAGCAGGTAGCCACGCTTCTCACCGAAAACGATGAACACCTTGACGGGCTTGAACTCCATGACCCACGCGACCGTGCGCTCGATCCACGCAAACAGTCGCGCCCACCACCCGGGGGACGCGTCGGCGGCGGGATCACTCACCCCGCCACCATAGCGAAGGCCCCGGAGTTCCCTCCGGGGCCCAACGCCAATGACTCGAAAACGCTACGGGCGACCCCGCAGCATCGCCTGCTTCACTTCAGAGATCGCCTTGGTGACCTCGATGCCACGCGGGCACGCCTCCGAGCAGTTGAAGGTCGTGCGGCAGCGCCACACGCCCTCTTTGTCGTTGAGGATGTCGAGGCGCACCTGGGCTGCATCGTCGCGGCTGTCGAAGATGAAGCGGTGCGCGTTGACGATCGCGGCAGGGCCGAAGTACTGACCGTCGGTCCAGAACACGGGGCACGACGACGTGCACGCGGCGCACAAGATGCACTTGGTGGTGTCGTCGAAGCGAGCGCGCTGCTCGATCGTCTGAATGCGCTCTTTGTCCGGCTTCGAGTTGGCCTGCAAGAACGGCTGCACCGCACGGTACGACGCGAAGAACGGCTCCATGTCGACAATGAGGTCTTTCTCGAGCGGCAGACCCTTGATCGCCTCGATGTAGATGGGCTTCGTGATGTCGAGATCCTTGATGAGCGTCTTGCACGCGAGGCGGTTGCGGCCATTGATGCGCATGGCGTCAGAGCCGCAAATGCCGTGGGCGCACGAGCGGCGGAACGACAGCGTGCCGTCTTGCTCCCACTTCACCTTGTGCAGGGCATCGAGCACGCGGTCGGTCGAGTACATCTGCACATCGAAGTCTTGCCAGTAGGGCTCGGTGTCGTTCTCGGGGTCGAACCGACGGATGATGACGGTGACGGTGAACTCTTGAACAGCACCGACTTCGGCGGGGGCGGTCGCCATCAGTACTTCCTCTCCATCGGCTGGTAGTGGGTAATCACGACGGGCTTCCAATCCATACGGATGTGGTCGCTCGCGTCGGCGCTGTGCGCGTCGCCCGTGAGGTAGGCCATCGTGTGCTGCATGTAGTCAGCGTCGTTGCGGTCGGGGTAGTCGTCGCGCATGTGGCCGCCGCGGCTCTCTTTGCGGTTGCGCGCGGAATACACGACGACCTCAGCGATGTCGAGCAAGAAGCCCAGCTCGATCGCCTCGAGCAGGTCGGTGTTGAACCGCTTGCCCCGGTCGTGAATGCCGATGTTCTGGTAGCGCTCGCGCAGCGACTGGATGGTCTTCGTCACGCTCTCGAGGCTCTCTTCGGTGCGGAACACCTGAGCGTTCTTGTCCATCTCTTCTTGCAGTTCTTTGCGCAACACGGCGACGCGCTCGGTGCCGTTCGAGGTGCGCAGGCGCTCGACGAGCTCGCGAACCTCTTTCGCCGGGTCGGCGGGCAGCGGCACGAACTCGGCGCTGTTCGCATACTCGACCGAGTAGCGACCGGCACGCTTGCCGAACACGTTGATGTCGAGCAACGAGTTGGTGCCGAGGCGATTCGAGCCGTGCACCGAGACGCACGCGCACTCGCCTGCGGCGTAGAGGCCAGGGATGACGGTGTCGTTGTCGCTCAGCACCTCGGCCTTGATGTTGGTCGGGATGCCGCCCATCGCGTAGTGGGCCGTCGGCATGACGGGCACCGGTTCGACGACGGGGTCGACACCGAGGTAGGTGCGGGCGAACTCGGTGATGTCGGGCAGCTTGGTCTCGAGCACCTCGGCACCCAGGTGGGTGCAGTCGAGCAGCACGTAGTCCTTGTTGGGCCCGGCGCCACGACCCTCAGCGACCTCTTGCACCATGCAGCGCGAGATGATGTCGCGCGGCGCGAGGTCTTTGATGGTCGGGGCATAGCGCTCCATGAAGCGCTCGCCGCTCGCGTTGCGCAGAATCGCGCCTTCACCGCGGGCGCCCTCGGTGAGAAGGATGCCCAGGCCAGCGAGCCCGGTCGGGTGGAACTGGAAGAACTCCATGTCTTCGAGCGGGATGCCCTTACGCCAGATGATGCCAACGCCGTCACCCGTGAGGGTGTGCGCGTTCGACGTCGTCTTGTAGATCTTGCCGAAGCCACCCGTCGCGAACACAACGCTCTTGGCATGGAAGACGTGCAAGTCACCCGTCGCGAGTTCGTAGGCCACGACGCCGGCGGCTTTGCCCTCGGCCATCACGAGGTCGAGAACGTAGAACTCGTTGTAGAACTCGATGCCGAGCTTCACGCAGTTCTGAAACAGCGTCTGCAGGATCATGTGACCCGTGCGGTCGGCGGCGTAGCACGCGCGGCGCACGGGCGCCTTGCCGTGGTCGCGCGTGTGGCCACCGAAGCGACGCTGGTCGATCTTGCCGTCGGGCGTGCGGTTGAACGGCAAACCCATGTTCTCAAGGTCGATGATCGCGTCGATCGCCTCTTTCGCGAGAATCTCGGCCGCGTCTTGGTCAACGAGGTAGTCGCCGCCCTTGACGGTGTCGAAGGTGTGCCATTCCCAGCTGTCTTCTTCGACGTTGGCGAGCGCGGCAGCCATGCCGCCCTGCGCCGCGCCCGTGTGCGAGCGCGTCGGGTACAACTTGGAGATGACGGCCGTCTTCGCGTTGGGGCCCGCTTCGATCGCCGCGCGCATCCCAGCACCGCCGGCGCCGACGATGACGACGTCAAACTGGTGTTGGTGCACGACGGGTGCCGCGGGGCCGCTCGGCGTGGTCACGGTCTCAGTGCTACTCACAGGATGTCCTCACAGAACGAAGCGACGAGCTCGGGGTCGGCCCCGGCCGGGCAGGGGTCGAAGGTGAACAGCACGAGGGTGCCGAGCACGAGAAGCACAGCCGTCGAGGCGACGAGTGCCGTGTGCAGAATGCGACGGATGCTGGCCTTCGCGACGTAGTCATTGACGATGGTGCGCATGCCGTTGGTGCCGTGAATGAGCGCGAGCACGAGCAGCGCGAAGTCGTACCACTGCCAGAACGGGTCGCTCAGCTTGCCCGCGACGAACGCGAAGTCAATCTGGCTCACGCCGTCACCCATGAACAGGTTGACAAACAAGTGGCCAAAGATCAGCACGACGAGCAGCACGCCCGAGACGCGCATGTAGATCCAGCCCCACTTCTCCCAGTTGATGCCGCGCTTGGTGCGCGCATGCGGAGTGCGAGGCGCATCGAGGGAAATGTCGGTCGTCATGATCAGCCTCCGAAGACGTGCATGAGGTGACGGGGAGTGAAGCCGATCATGAGCACAAGCCACACGCCGAGCACCACGTAGAACATGGCCTTTTGGTGCCGAGTGCCCACGCCCCAGAAGTCGACGAGGATGATGCGCAGACCATTGAGGGCGTGGAAACCGATGGCGCCGACCAGGGCGAGCTCACCGATTCCCATGATGGGCGTCTTGTACGCGCCGATCACGACGTTGTAGGCCTCGGGGCTGACGCGCACGAGAGCCGTGTCGAGAATGTGCACGAGCAAGAAGAAGTAGATGGCGACACCCGTGATGCGGTGCAGCACCCACGACCACATGCCTTCATTGCCGCGGTACAGCGTGCCGCCGGGAATGACCGATCGGCGGGGGACTGGTACTTCGATGGTTGCCGATGAGCTCGACGCTCCGGCTCCCGATGCCTTCGCTGGCACGAGAAACCCTCCTCAGGGCAGTGACGACGCGCGCGATCGCTCGCGCTCGTGGACTCCGGTTGGATTCCGATTCTCAGCTGGTGGTCGCCGATACACGAAGTCTACGTCGAGTTGTCTGAGTGCTCCGAACGGGGGGCGCGCGCCGCCTCGAGCGCCCGATAGTGTGGCGCGCATGCAGGCGATAGAAGGCACGCTTCCTGACTTTCACGCGATTATTCCCGCTGGAGGAGTGGGTTCGCGGCTGTGGCCCCTCTCTCGCGCCGAAGCCCCCAAGTTCTTGCATGACCTCACGGGTAGCGGCTTCACGCTGTTGCGCGACACCTGGAACCGCGTGCTGCCTCTTGCAGGCGCCGAGGGCATCATGGTCGTTACGGGTCGCGCGCATCGCGCGGCCGTGCAGCAACAACTGCCCGACTTGACCGAGGCGAACATCGTTCTCGAGAGCGAGCAGAAAGAGTCGTCGGCGGCGATCGGGCTCGCGGCGGCCATCCTGCATCGACGCAATCCCGACGTTATCGTCGGGTCATTCGCGGCCGACCATGTGATTTCTGATGGAGAACGGTTTCGGCACGCGGTCGCCGAAGCAGTGGCTGTCGCCCGCGAAGGCTTCATCACGACGATCGGCATCAAGCCCACCGAGCCTTCGGTCGGCTTTGGCTACATCTTGTGCGGTGATGCGCTCACTGTTGACGGCGCACCTCACGCGCACCTCGTGCAGCGGTTCGTCGAAAAGCCTGACCTCGAGACGGCGACGGCGTACCTTGCCTCGGGCGACTATCTGTGGAACGGCGGCATGTTCATTGCGCGCGCTGATCAATTGCTCGCGCAACTCGCCGAGACGCAGCCCGTGCTTCACGAGGGACTTCTTGAGATCGCGGCGGCGTGGGACACCCCCCAGCGCGGCGATGTCGTTGATGCCATTTGGCCGCTGCTCCCAAAGATCGCGATCGACTACAGCGTCGCCGAGCCAGCGGCCGCCGCCGGTCGCCTGGCCGTGATTCGCGGCGACTTTCCGTGGGACGACGTTGGTGACTTCTCGTCGCTTGCCAAACTGCTCTCGGGCGGTCGTCCGGGTGACCTCGCGATTCTGGGGGAACACGCACGCGTGCTCGCCGACTCGTCGAGCGGCGTCGTCGTGAGCCAGAGCAAGCGACTCATCTCGCTCGTGGGAGTGCACGACATCGTGGTGGTCGATACTCCGGATGCCCTGCTCGTGACGACGCGCGAGCACGCTCAGCGCGTCAAGAGTGTTGTCGACGCCATCAAGCAGGCCGGGCGCGACGACTTGCTGTAGCCACCCGTCGAGGGTTGGGAGCGGCTCGCGCCGCGCATCCGTTCTGCTCATTCGCGCACTCAGGTGCGCATCGATTGCATTCTCCCCAGCATTTCTGCGGCATTACGGCCGCGTCCCGGATTCGTAACGCTTCCATCACCAGAGGCCTTGAGCACTGCTAGAGAGCCTCCACGTTCGCTAACGTGGAGCCAATTCGCTCCAGCGTCGTGCTGGGCGGCAATTTTGGAGGACACAGTGACCATCACTACCCGTAAGCGCGCCCTGGGCGGGCTTGCCCTGCTCGGCGCGAGCGCGCTCGTGCTCGCCGGCTGCGCCGCAGCCCCGGAAGAGGCGCCCGAAGAGACCGAGGCGCTCGACTTCACCCCCTGCATCGTTTCTGACGCTGGTGGCTGGGACGACAAGTCGTTCAACGAGGCTGCTCTTGACGGCATGGAAGAAGCCGCCGCTGAGCTCGGTGTCGAGTACGTCGCCGTTGAGTCGGCTGACGAGAACGCCTACGAGCCCAACGTGCAGCAGCTCGTCGACCAGGGCTGCGACCTGATCGTGACCGTCGGCTTCTTGCTCGCCGAGGCGACCACGAACGCCGCTGCGGCCAACCCCGACATCAACTTCGCGATCATCGATGAGTTCATCGACGCTCCGAACGTCAAGCCGATTCAGTTCAACACGGTTGAGGCCGCGTTCCTCGCTGGCTACGTTGCCGCGAGCTACTCGGAGACCGGCGTTGTCGGCACCTTCGGTGGCATCCCGATCCCGCCCGTCACCATCTTCATGGACGGCTTCGTTCAGGGTGTCGAGTACTACAACTCGGAGAAGGGCACCTCGGTGCAGGCTCTTGGTTGGGACCTCGCTGGCCAGACTGGCGCGTTCACCGGTGGCTTCGCCCCCGGCACCGAAGCGCTGACCACGGCTCAGGGCCTCATCGACCAGAACGCTGACGTGCTCCTGCCCGTCGGTGGCCCGATCTACTTCAGCGCTGCTGAGGCCATTCGTGACTCGGGTCGTTCGATCGCCCTCATGGGTGTCGACAAGGACATCTTCGTGTCTGACCCCGACATCGCTGACCTCGTGCTCACCTCGGTGCTCAAGAACATCGCCACGGCCGTCTACGACGTCGTGACCGGTGCGGCCACGGGTGCGTTCGACTCGGCTCCGTACGTCGGCACGCTCGACAACGGTGGCGTCGGCATCGCCGAGTTCCACGACTTCGAGTCGGCTGTTGACCCGGAGCTCGCGGGCGAGATCGAGGCCCTGATCGCCGGCATCATCGACGGTTCGATCGAGGTCACCTCGCCGGCTTCGCCCGGTCAGTAATACCAACGGTTCCATCCGGGGGAGGTCAGCTGCGGCTGGCCTCCCCCGGCCCGTTTCTGGGGCAAGCGCGCGATCGAAGCCGCGTGCTCAGATGCGCGCACACTTGCTCAGATTCGCCCTCCCGCTCTCCTCTACAGTGGTGACACGAGCACACCGCGGTCGCTTCGGGCAGCCGCATGAGCCGTACCCCGCATCCGATTCAGCGCCGTTCGCTAACAGGCGCAGGAAGGCCATGGCGCATGAAGCTCGAGCTTCGCGGCATCACCAAGCGCTTCGGAGCGCTGACCGCCAACGATCACATCGACCTCGTCGTCGAACCAGGCGAGATTCACTGTCTGCTTGGTGAGAACGGGGCGGGCAAGAGCACGCTCATGAACGTGCTCTATGGCCTCTACCAAGCCGACGAGGGCGAGATCTTGCTCGACGATGTCGTGCAGAAGTTCGCCGGCCCCGGCGATGCCATGAACGCCGGCATTGGCATGGTGCACCAGCACTTCATGCTCATTCCCGTTTTCACCGTCGCAGAAAACGTCATGCTCGGTCACGAGCAGACAAAGGCTGGCGGCTTGCTCGATCTCGACGCCGCCCGCGCGATGGTGCGAGAAATCTCGAGCCGCTTCGGGTTCGACATCGACCCTGACGCCAAGATCGAAGATCTGCCGGTGGGCGTGCAGCAGCGCGTCGAGATCATCAAGGCTCTCTCGCGCAACGCCAACGTTCTCGTGTTTGACGAGCCGACCGCCGTGCTCACGCCGCAAGAGACCGACGAGCTCATGGGCATCATGCGCCAGTTGCGCGACGAGGGCACCTCGATCGTCTTCATTACCCACAAGCTGCGCGAAGTGCGCGAAGTCGCTGACCGCATCACGGTCATCCGTCTCGGCAAGGTCGTGGGCGAGGCTTCGCCCACCGCGACGAATGCCGAGATGGCGTCGCTCATGGTGGGTCGCGCCGTCGAGCTGACAGTCGACAAGGCCGCCGCGACTCCGGGTGCGCCGTCGCTCATCGTGAGCGACCTCGTCGTCACGGACCACCAGGGCCAGGTGCTCGTCGATCACGTCTCGTTCACCTTGCACCGCGGCGAGATTCTCGCGATCGCGGGGGTGCAAGGTAACGGTCAGACCGAGCTCACTGAGGCGATCATGGGGCTGCAGGCGAAGGTGCACGGCTCGATCACGCTCGAAGGCACCGAGCTCGTCGGCACCTCTACCCGTCAGGTTCTGGATGCGGGGGTCGGGTTTGTGCCCGAAGACCGCACCGAAGATGGCCTCGTGGGCACCTTCTCGATCGCCGAGAACCTCATGCTTGACCGTTCGACGGGCGAGCCCTTCGTCAAGTGGGGCACGCTGCAGCTCGACGAGCTCGCACGCTTCGCCACGGAGCGCGTTGAGGAGTTCGACGTGCGTACGCAGGGCATCACGCAGGCTGCCGGCCGACTCTCGGGCGGCAACCAGCAGAAGGTCGTGCTCGCTCGTGAGCTGAGCCGCGAACTGGCGCTCTTTGTCGCAGCACAGCCCACACGCGGCCTCGACGTCGGATCGATCGAGTTCGTGCACAAGCGCATCGTCGCGACGCGCGACTCGGGCATTCCCGTAATCGTGGTCTCGACCGAGCTCGACGAGGTCGCAGCACTCGCCGACCGCATTGCGGTCATGTACCGGGGGCGCATCATCGGCATCGTGCCGGGCGATACTCCTCGTGATGTTCTTGGATTGATGATGGCCGGAGAGACCCCGGCGGAGGTGGCCGCATGAGCGACGACACGAAGACCCCGAAGTCGGGCACGCCGAAAGAGCAAACGGCGGCCGAAAAGGTACACGAGCAGGTGGTGGCGCACGAGACAGGGCGCGACGCAACCGAGCCTGCGGTTCCGCGCAGCAACCAGATCATCAAAGAGATCTTCGGCGGCAGCGCGGCCATCTCGGTGCTCGCAGTGTTTCTCGCCCTCGTCTTCGGCGGCATCCTGATCGTTCTCACCGACGAGGCCGTCGCCCAAGCGAGCGTCTACTTCTTCTCACGGCCTGGTGACACGCTCGTCGCCATGTGGGACGCCGTGGCGGGTGCGTACTCGGCACTCTTCCGTGGGTCGGTGTTCAACTACCTGCGGGTCGACGATCTCGCCGTGGCCATCCGCCCCTTGACCGAGACGCTCGCCAACGCAACGCCCCTCATCGCGGCTGGCCTCGGTGTCGCCCTCGCCTTCCGCGTTGGCCTGTTCAACATCGGTGGTCGCGGTCAGATGCTCATCGCCGCAGCTGCTGCCGGCTACGTGGGCGCGTACATTCCGATGCCGCCGGTCATCCACCTGCTGGTCGCGCTCATCATCGGTCTCATCGGAGGCGCCCTGTGGGGTGGCCTCGTGGGTCTGTTGAAGGCCCGCACGGGCGCGCACGAGGTGATCGTGACGATCATGCTCAACTACATCGCCTTCTACCTCGTGTCGTTCTTGCTGCGCACCCCGGGTGCACTGCAAGCGCCGGGGCAGAACAACCCCAAGAGTGGGCCGATTCTTGAGACGGCGCAGTTTCCGCCCCTGCTCGGAGACCAGTACAACCTGAATCTCGGGTTCATTCTCGTGATCGTGTCGACGATTTACGTCTGGTACTTGCTCAACCGCTCGGCTCTCGGTTTCCGCTTCCGCGCGGTCGGCGAGAACCCCCATGCCGCACGCGTTGCTGGCATCAAGGTCGAGCGCGTCTACGTGCAGGTCATGCTCATCGCCGGAGCCCTCGTCGGTCTCGCGGGCGTGTACCAGGTGCTCGGTAACTTCACGGGTGGGTTCGCCTCGGGTCTCGATGCGAGTATCGGATTCGACGCGATCACCGTGGCCCTGCTGGGCCGCTCGAAGCCGTGGGGAGTGTTCTTCGCGGGCATCCTGTTTGGCGCCCTCAAGGCCGGTAGCTACACGATGCAGGCCTCGGAAGGCATTCCGGTCGACATCGTGCTCGTCGTTCAGTCGTTCATCGTGTTGTTCATCGCCGCGCCGCCCCTGGTGCGATCGATATTCCGACTACCCACCCCTGATCCGCTGTTCCAGTGGCGGACCCCGAAGCTCGCCCGCACGGCGGAGGTGACCAAGTGAGCGTCGTGACGACCACTCGAGAGTCTGGTTCAGGACTCGCTCCCGCTGCGATGGTCGTGCGCAGTTGGAAGGCCCCGATCGCGTTCGCGATCTTCACCGTGATCGGTGCGGTGCTGTTCATCGCGCTGGCTCGCGGAGGTGACACCACCTACCGCCTCAGCAACGACACCGACGCGATCATTTTGCCGTCGATCGTGCTCCCGGCTGATGCCACGGGCATCGTCACGGTCGTGCTCATGGCGATCATCGCCGTGTACGCGTTCATGCTCGTGCGCGGCGGCACGAAAGTGCCGCTGTTGCTCACGACGATCTTCGCTCTCATGTTCTTGCTCGGGTTCTTGACCTGGGCGGCCGCGGGCTCGACCGTGCCGCTCGTGGGTCTGCTGGCCGGTGCCTTGACGGTGAGCACGCCGCTCATCTTCGGGTCGCTCGGTGGTGTCATTAGCGAGCGCGTGGGTGTCGTGAACATCGCGATCGAGGGTCAGCTCTTGGCGGGCGCCTTCGTGGCAGCCATGGTCGCCACTTTCACGGGCTCGGCGATCGCGGGGCTACTCGCGGCCATGGTTGCGGGCGCGGCGGTGTCGGCGGTCCTCGCTGCCTTCGCCATCAAGTACCTCGTGGACCAGGTCATCGTGGGTGTTGTGCTCAACGTTCTCGTGATCGGTCTGACGAGCTTCTTGTACTCGACCGTCATGACGGCCGACCCCGACCTGTTCAACAAGCCCGAGCGCTTCGAGCGCATCGCGATTCCGCTGCTGAGCGACATTCCGGTGCTGGGCCCGATTCTCTTCAACCAGACGATCATCGTGTACCTGATGTTCGCGCTTGTGCCCGCTGTATGGTTCGCGCTCTTCAAGACGCGCTGGGGTCTTCGCTTGCGGTCGGTCGGTGAGCACCCCAAGGCTGCCGACACCGTCGGCATCAACGTGCGGGCCACGCGCTTCTGGAACGTCTTGCTCGCCGGCCTCATCGTCGGCGGCGGCGGCGCGTTCTTTACGCTCGCGGCTATCGGCTCGTTCACGAAAGAGATGACCAACGGCGCGGGCTTCATCGCTCTTGCTGCGGTGATCTTCGGTCAGTGGAACCCCATCCGCGCCACGCTCGCCGCTCTCTTGTTTGGCTTCGCGACCAACCTGCAGTCGACGCTCTCGATCGTGGGATCGCCGGTGCCGAGTGAGTTCATGCTCATGCTTCCCTACCTCGTGACGATCTTCGCCGTCGCCGGTCTCGTCGGGTTCTCGCGCCCGCCGGCCGCGTCGGGCAGGCCGTACATCAAGTCATAGGGGCGCATCCATGACCGACATCGACTGGGATGCCCTGCGCGCCGTTGCGCTCGAGGCCATGTCGCACGCCTATGTGCCGTACTCGAAGTTTCCGGTGGGTGTCGCCGCGATTGTCGACGACGGGCGGGTGATTTCGGGCTGCAACGTCGAGAACGCGTCGTATGGGCTCACGCTGTGCGCCGAGTGCGCACTCGTCTCGAGCCTGCACATGACGGGTGGCGGCAAGCTCGTGGCCTTCACGTGTGTCGATGGCAACGGCGGCGCCCTCATGCCCTGCGGTCGCTGCCGCCAGTTACTGTTCGAGCACTCGGCCGAGGGCATGCTGCTCGAGACCGTGTCGGGCATCAAGACCATCGATGAGGTGCTGCCCGACGCTTTTGGGCCGCGCACCTTGGAGGAGTTTCACTCATGAGCATCGAGCCGTTCGACGTCGTCGACTTGATTCGCACTAAGCGCGACAAGGGCGCTCTCACCACCGAGCAGATCGGGTGGATGATCGACGCCTACACGCGTGGCTATGTCGCCGACGAGCAGATGTCGGCCATGACCATGGCCATCTTCCTCAACGGCATGACGCGCGAAGAGGTGCGCGACATGACCCTGGCGATGGTGGCCACGGGCACGCGCCTTGACTTCTCGAGCCTGTCGAAGAAGACCACCGACAAGCACTCGACGGGTGGGGTCGGCGACAAGATCACGCTGCCGCTCGCGCCGCTCGTAGCCTCGTTCGGGGTCGCGGTGCCGCAACTCTCGGGTCGCGGGCTGGGCCACACGGGGGGCACGCTCGACAAGCTTGAGAGCATCCCGGGATGGCGCGCCAACGTGAGCGTTGACGACATGATGGCGCAGCTCGAGAGTGCGGGTGCCGTGGTGTGTGCCGCAGGTTCGGGTCTGGCGCCTGCCGACGGCAAGCTCTACGCCCTGCGCGACATCACGGGCACGGTCGAGTGCATTCCTCTTATCGCCTCGTCGATCATGTCGAAGAAGATCGCCGAGGGCACCGCTGCCCTCGTGCTCGACGTGAAGTTTGGCTCCGGCGCCTTCTTGAAAGACATTGAGCAGTCGCGCGAGCTCGCCAAGGTCATGGTGCGATTGGGTGAAGATGCCGGCGTCGCCACGCGCGCGGTGCTCACGAACATGAACGTGCCGCTGGGCCTTGCGATCGGCAATGCCAACGAGGTGCGCGAGTCGGTCGAAGTGCTCGCCGGCGGCGGACCCGCCGATGTCGTTGAGCTCACCGTGACGCTCGCGCGCCACATGCTCGAGCTCGCCGGCGTGACCGACGTCGACGTCGAAGCGGCGCTCCACAACGGTCAGGCCATGGACACCTGGAACGCGATGATTCGCGCCCAGGGCGGCGACCCCGAGGCTCCCATGGCCGAGGCTGCCGAGCACCACGTTGTCACGGCCGACCGCGACGGCGTGCTCGTCGAGCAGCTCGCGCTGCCCTTCGGCATCGCTGCCTGGCGCCTCGGCGCCGGTCGCGCGCGCAAAGAAGATCCGGTCGACCACGCCGCGGGTATCGACCTGCACGCCAAGCCGGGTGACACCGTGACGAAAGGCCAGCCCCTCTTCACGATGCACACCAACGAGGCCGCGCGCTTCGATCGCGCGCTCGAAGCCCTCGAGGGTGGGTACCGCATCGGCGACGCCGGTGACGAGGTCGTCACGGGCGGCCCGCTCATCGCGGGTGTCGTCGACGCCTAACTAGCGTCGGCGTTCGACTCGGCACGGTCGACGAGTGAACTGATCAACTCGATAAGCGCGCGCTCAACGAGGGCGGGGGGCAGTGCCTCGATCATGGCCGTGAGCCCGGCCGCCTCGGCCGGAAGCGAGCCGTCGGGGCCGATGCCCACGGCCGCGAGCACGCTCGCCAGAACGGCAGAGGGAACCGCGGCACCCGGCGCGAGCGAACCGAGGGCATGAGCGACCTCGGCCGGCAAAGCCGCGAGCATCGCACCCGCGTCGACGCTCGGGCGCCCGCGAACCTCAACGGCGGCGGCACGGAGGGCGGTGCTCAGTTCATCGACGGCAGATGCCGTCACCGCTGTGATTGTGAGGTGCGTGGTGCGCGGAAGCCGGGTGCCGTCGCTCTGCGCCATGCCGGGCTGCTGCTGCAAGAGCCAGCCCCGGCGCCGCACGGCGTCGGCCCAGTGGTGCGGGTCGACGCGCGACTCTGACGCGACTGTCTCGTCGGCAGCGATCGCGAGCAATGGGCCGATGGGGGTGCCCACCACGTGCAGGCCCTCGATCGTGTCAATCGTCGCGTGCAGGGCGAGCGTCGCCTCTCGGGCCTGACCCACGAGCTCGGCATAGCCGGTCGAGCCAAGCTGTTGCACGATCGCCCACGCCGCCGCGATGGGCCCGATGGATCGCGAGCCAAGCATGGTGGGATTCACCACCGGATAGCCGGGCCAGCGCGTCGTCGCGAAATACTGCGCCGCGCGCCTCTCGCGGCCACGGTGGAGCAACACGCTCACACCTTTCGGCGCATAGCCAAACTTGTGCAGGTCGGCAGAGATGCTCGTGACACCCTCGATGCGGAAGTCCCACGGGTCGACGTCGGGCCACCACGGAAGAGCGAAGCCACCGATGCACGCGTCAACGTGGCACGCGATCCCGTGCTGAGAAGCTGCTTTCGCGACGGTAGCGATGGGGTCGAGGGCCGCGTGCGGGTACGAGGGTGCCGAAACGACGGTCAGGGCGACGTGCGGCCCCATGCGGGCGATGAGCGTGTCGGCGTCGACGCGGCCCGTGTGGGCATCCACCGGTACGAGATCAAGCTCGAGTTCGAGGTAGTGCGCCGCTTTCTGAAACGCGGGGTGTGCCGTCACGGGCGCGAGCAGGCGCGGGCGGCCGGTGCCCCCCGCCGCTCGCCAGGTGTCTCGGGCAGCCTTCACGGCGAGAAGGCAACTTTCGGTGCCGCCGGTAGTGACGGTTCCCACGACCTCGTCATCGCCATTCAGAGCCGTTCGTGTGAAGGCGATGAGGTCGGCCTCGAGTCGGGCGACCGACGGAAACGCCGTGGGGTCGAGCCCGTTGATGGCCTGAACCTGTTGCATGGCCGATGTGGCGAGGGCGTCGAGATCGCCACGCCCGCTGTCGTAGACGTAGGAGAGCACGCGACCGCCGTGCGTCGGTGCGTCGTCGGCTCGCAGTGCGGCAAGGCGTTCAAGCACCGCCCGGGTCGAGACGCGCGCGTCGACCGTCACGCAGCGCCTCCCGGCGCAACACCGTCGATGTCGCTGCGGCGCAAGTGGTACCCGCGAAAGACCAGCAAGCTGCATGCGAGCAACGCTGCCGGAATCGCACTGAATGCCACGGCGATGCCGAGAATTGCCGAGTCAGGCTGCACGGGCACAACGTCAGCGGTCGACTCAAGGTAACCACTCACGGCAAGCACGATCGCCAAGACGGTAGCGCCAAGCGCCATGCCCGCCGTTTCGCCTGCCGTCCAAACACCGCTGATCACTCCAGCTCGGTCGGTGCCGCGTGTGCGGCTGTCGTGATCAATCACGTCGGGCAGCATCGCGAGCGGCAGGGCTTGCATGCCAGCGTAGGCGGCGCCCGCCAGGCCCACCGGCAGGTAGATCCACGCCCCCGGAGCGATTGCGATCGGCACAATTGAGAGCGTTGCAACGCCGAACAGTACCGAGGCGATCATGAAGCCGCGCTCTTTGCCGACGCGGCGCGCGATGGCACCCCAGACCGGCGTGATGAGCACCGCGGGCGCGATAAGTGCGATGAACAGCAGCGTCACGGCGTCTTCGCTGCGCAACATCCAGGTCGCCACGTACTGAGCGGCGGCCAGCATGATGCCGGTCGCGAGCGCTTGCAGCACAAACGCCCCGAGCAGCGCGCGCAGAGCCCCGAGCTCGCGCACAGCGCGCACGGCCTGCCCATAGCCCTCGGAGAGTCGTTGGCGCGGGGCCGGGATGCCCGCCTCACCCCGTGGCGCCGTGAACGCCGCAACGACGAGCGCAGCAGAGATCACCAGGCCGGCGACGGTCGCCATGAGCAGATACCCCGCGCGCGGGTCGTCACCGAGGCCGCGCAGCACGGGTCCGCCGGCCCCGAAGAGCAAGATCGCCACGGTCAACACGATGACCCGCCAGGTCAGGAGGCGCGTGCGACTGTCGTAGTTGGCGGCGAGTTCAGCGGGAAGAGCGATGTAGGGAACCTGAAACAGGCTGAAGGCGGTCGTGGATGCCATGAACGCGATGACAACCCACACCGCAGCGGCCACCGGGGTGAGCTCGGCAGGCACCGCAAACGTGGCAACGAATACCACCGGCAAGGTGAGGGCTCCGATCAGCATGAGCTGTCGACGCGTCCCCGTGCTGGCCCGAAGTCGATCGCTGAGGGTGCCGATCAGTGGGTCGATGATGACGTCCCACAGCTTCGCGATTCCGACGATGAGACCGCCAACAAGAGCGGTGATGCCGAGCGAGTCGGTCATGTAGTAGAGCAATACGAGGCCCGGCAGGGTTCCGAACCCGCCGGTGCCGAGAGAGCCAATGGCGTAGCCCGCAATCGTGCGGCGTCGCAGAGTGGGGTGGGCAGAAGGCGCCGATGCGCCGGTGAGCGGGGCCATGTCGCGAGCCTAGTGCGTACACCGCCGCGCGATGGGTTTAGGTCTGCGAGTCTCCGATGCGCTCGAGCGCATCGACGACGAGGCTCCAGAAGCGATCGTTGTCGATGTCGAGGGCGACCTGGGTCGTGCATCCCTCGGGGGCAGGGCCGCGCAGATCGGCGACGGTCATGCCGAGCGTGAGCCCGCCCGTCAACTCGACGTCGAGCGGCGCCTTCACGACACGCAGCAGCGTGGGGTCGATGAGGTAGGCGACGGCGCACGGGTCGTGCACGGGCGGGTGGTCGAAGCCCTGCGCGTCTTTGTAGGCGTGGGCGAAGAATTCGAGCAGCTCGCCGACGAAGCGGGCGGGAGCAGTGCCTACTGCGGCGATGCGCGCGGCGACCTCGTCGGTCGCGAGCGCTTGGTGCGTCGCGTCGAGGCCAATCATCGTCAGCGGCCAGGGCTCATTGAAGACGATGTGGGCGGCCTCGGGGTCGATGATGATGTTGAACTCGGCCACGGCGCTCCAGTTGCCCACGTGCACGCCGCCGCCCATGAGCACGACTTGCTTGACCCGCTCGGCGAGGCGCGGCTCTTTGCGCACCGCGAGCGCAATGTTGGTGAGCGCGCCCGTGGGCACGAGCGAGACAGTCTTTGGCGGGTGGCTCATGACGATGTCAATGATGAGGTCGACGGCATGCCGCGGGTCGAGCTCGACCGCGGGCTCGGGCAGTACGGGCCCGTCGAGGCCGGACTCGCCGTGGATGTCGGGCGCCGTTTCGACGGTACGCACGAGCGGGCGGTGTGCCCCGCGGGCGATGGGCACGGCATCCATCCCGATAACGCGCGCGACCGAGAGGGCATTGCGGGTGACTTTCTCGATCGTCTGGTTGCCCATGACGGTCGTGACGGCAAGCAGCTCGATGGCGGGCGAGCCGTGGGCGAGCAACATGGCGACGGCGTCGTCGTGCCCGGGATCGCAGTCGAGGATGATTTTCTCGGGAGTCGAGGTGGGGGTGGGGTGCGCCATGCGCCGAGCCTAGTGCAGAACTGCATATATGAAAGAGACTTGCGCATGTGTAGAGTGCGCTCATGAGCACGCGCCCCGCACACCACCATGACGACCTCGCGGCCCGCGGCGCTGCGCGCATCGACTGGATTCGTTCTCGCATGCCCTTGCTCGCCGACGTGCGCGCGCGGTTTGCCGACGAGCGCCCCTTCGAGGGGCACCGCATCGGCATGTCGCTGCACCTCGAGCCCAAGACCGCCGTGCTGCTCGAAACGCTGCAGGCCGGCGGCGCAGAGATCGTCGCGACCGGCAACCACGGCTCGACGCAAGACGACATCGTCGCCCACCTGCGCGGCCAGGGCATGACGGTCTTCGGCTCGCGCGCCGACACTCTCGAGCAACACCACGCGAACGTCGCAGCCGTGGATGCGGCGCGCCCGAGCATCCTGCTCGATAACGGCGCCGACCTCGCCGCGCTCGCCGCCGCCCGCGTTGAGGCCGATGCCGTCGCCGCGGGTGACACGACGGGCGGCACGGGCATCATCGGGGGTACGGAAGAGACGACGAGCGGCGGCATGCGCTTGCGCACCGAACTCGCCGGCCGCATCCCGTTTCCGCTCATCGTCATCAACGACTCGCTACTCAAAGCGATCGGCGAGAACAAGCACTCGGTGGGGCAGTCGGTCGTTGAGAGCATCATGCGCATCACCAACCTGCGCATCGCCGGCCGGCGCTTTCTCGTGGCGGGCTATGGCTGGTGCGGTCGCGGCATCGCGCAGTATCTGCGGGCGATGGGCGGCAAGGTCGCGGTGAGCGAGGTTGACGACCTTAAGGCTTTCGAAGCGGCGTGGGACGGCTACCGCGTGGGCGGCATCGTCGATCTCGCGAGCTGGGCCGAGGTCGTCATCACCGCAACGGGTCACCCGAATGTCGTGACGCACGAGGTCATCGATGCTCTCTCTGACGGCACCGTGCTCGCGAACGCCGGCCACTTTCCGTGGGAGATCGACGTGCCCGGTCTCTACGCGCAGGCAACGGCTCGCACGACGCTCGATGAGGCGATCGAGCGCATCGACTTGCCGGGCGGTCGACACGTCGTGCTGCTTGCCGAGGGGCGCATGATGAACCTCGCTGGCCGTGAGCCCAAGGGCAACTCGATCGAGGCCATGGATCTCGGATTCTTGCTGCAGGCCCTGTCGCTCGAGCGGGTCGTGCGCGATGCGGCCTCGCTCACGCCCAACGCGCAGCCGGTGCCCGACGACATCGAGCGCGATATCGCGCGACGGATGCTCGCCGCCATGGGCGCGCACCGATGAGCCTGCCGGCTCCCGAATACAGCGTTCCGGCGGTCGATAAGGCCCTCGACATTCTCGAACTGCTCGCCGCGAGCCCGGAGCCCCTCACGCAAACCGCGATTGCCGAGGCAACCGGCCGGAGTGTGGGGCAGCTCTTCCGCGTGCTCGTGACGCTCGAGCGGCGAGGGTTTCTCGTGCGCGAGCGTGGGGGAGGCTACATGCTCGGCACCCGCCTGTTCGACCTTGCGCATCAGCACGAACCGTTGCGAGGTCTGCGTGCCGCGGCATTGCCCGTGATGCACGACCTGGCCGTCGACGTGCAGCAGAGCTGCAATCTGGCCGTGCTCGATGGCGATCGGGTGCGCGTGATCGCCCAGGTCGAGTCGCCCGCTGACTTTGGCTATCGCGTACGAGTGGGCGCGTTGTTCGACGCCGCCACGACGGCCACGGGCGAGGTGCTACTCGGCGCCCCCGAGGTGGTTCGCGCTGACGCCCTGCAGCACGGCATCACCGATGTCGTCGTCGCCATTCGTGGCGCTGAGGCGGCGACCGTTGCTGCGCTCACCGTGCCCTACGTGAGCACAAGCTTTAGCACGGTCGCTCACGACCTCGTCGTCACGCGCACGCGGGCCGCTGCCACGGCGATCTCTGACCGCCTTGGAGCGTCATTCCGTGGGTAAATCGGGGTCACGACTCGGTAACGAACCGGTAGGTTTGACAGCATGACGATGGCGACTGCGAACCTCCTGCCCGGCTCCGAGATCGCGATTGAGTCGCTCCCGAAGGTCTCGCTGCACGACCACCTCGACGGTGGCCTCCGACCGCAAACCATCATCGAACTCGCCGCCGAGATCGGCCTTGAGGTTCCCGCGTCTGACGCCGCATCGCTCGGCGCGTGGTTCGCCGAAAAGAGCGACTCCGGTTCGCTCGTCGAATACTTGAAGACCTTCGACGTCACCGTGGGCGTCATGCAGACGCGTGAGGGCCTCGAGCGTGTCGCCAAGGAGTTCGTGCTCGACCTCGCCGCGGATGGCGTCGTGTGGGGCGAGATTCGGTGGGCTCCCGAGCAACACCTCACGCGCGGGCTGAGCCTCGACGAGACGGTGGAAGCCGTTCAGGCGGGTCTGGATGCCGGCGTTGATGAAGCGCGCAGCACCGGCCACAGCATCCGCGTGGGCCAGCTCGTGAGCGCCATGCGCCACGCCGATCGTGGCCGTGAGATCGCCGAACTCGCTCTGCGTCACCGCGACCGTGGCGTTGTGGGCTTCGACATCGCGGGTGCCGAAGCGGGCTTTCCGCCCAGCCGATTGAGCGACGCGTTCGATTTGCTCGCGAGCGAGTACTTTCCGGCGACGGTGCACGCGGGCGAGGCCGACGGCCTCGAGTCGATTCGTGGTGCGCTGCGCGACGGCCACGCTCTGCGCCTCGGGCACGGTGTTCGCCTCGCGGAAGACATCACGCTGCGCGACGAGGGCGGCGCCACGATCGCCGAACTCGGCCTGCTCGCCGAGTGGATCAAAGACCGCCAGATCGCCCTCGAGACGAGCCCGAGCTCGAATCTGCAGACGGGTGCGATTGCCGCGTGGGGCGACCAGATGGTGGACCACCCGCTCGACCTCTTCTACCAACTGGGTTTTCGCGTGACGGTCAACACCGATAACCGCCTCATGAGCGCCACGACTCTCAGTCGCGAACTGCGCCTGGTGTCAGAGGCCTTCGGCTACGACCTCGACGATCTGCTCGCGTTGCAGCTCAACGCCGCGCAGGCCGCATTCTTGCCCGTTGAAGACCGCGAGGCACTCATGGACACCCTCATCGACGGTTTCGAGGCCGCGACGTGAGCCTGCCTGCCCTCGCCGATCGGGCGATCGTGCTGCAGGCACGAGCCGCCGACTGGCGTGATGCCATCCGCCTCGCGGGCGACGCGCTCGTCGACAGCGGCTGCACAACGGCGGAGTACACCGAGGCCATGATTCGCATGGTCGACGACCACGGCCCCTACATCGTGATCGCTCCCGGCCTCGCCCTCGCGCACGCTCGCCCCGGGCCCGAGGTGCGCTGCGATGGTCTCTCGGTTGTGACACTCGCCGAACCCGTCGAGTTCGGGCACGCCCACAACGACCCCGTGCGCGTCGTCATCGGCCTCGCGGGCGTTGCTGCTGACGGCCACCTGGAGGCCGTCGCCGAGCTGGCGAATGCGTTCAACGATGCCGCCGCGATTCCCGCCCTCGCCGCGGCGACGACACGGGATGCGGTGCGCACGATTCTCGCGGGCGGCGGCATCGCGTGAAGATCGTCACGATCTGCGGCGCGGGCATTGGCGCGAGCGGAATCCTGAAGGTCAACGCCGAACGCGTGCTCCAGCGTCTTGGGCTCACCGCGACCGTCGTCGCCGCCGACCTCGCCTCGGTGAGTCAGGTGGCCGCCGACGCGCAAGTGATTCTCACGAGCGCCGAGTTTGTCGAGGCCATCGGCATCACGCGCGCCGACGTCGTCGTCATCGAGAACTACTTCGACGCCGACGAATTGAGCACCAAGCTTGAGGCGGCGATCGGCTGAGCCCAGCGGCAGCGCCTAGTGCTGCCCGGCTGGCCCGTTCTTGCGGTCGAAGCGACCCGTGCGCGCGAGCAGGGCGGCGCCGAGGCCAAGCGCCGAGAGCGGCGCGATAAACGGGGAGAATCCGAGCAGTGCGACGGTGACGAGCAACCCGACGCCGGCGGCGACGGCGATACGCCGGCCCGTGCTCGCCGCATCCTGAGCGAGGGGCAGGATGGCCGCCGCGGCGAACCCGGCGGCAATGCCGCTGGTTGCCAGAAGCGCCCACGGAGCAAGCGGGCCCAGCGTCGCCAGCGCTGATCCGGGGAACGAGCTCGCCTCAATGACGAGCGCGATCGGGCGGATGAGCAGCAGCAGGTATGCCGTCAGCAGTGGCCACGTGGGGAGGGCGCGCTGGCCGATGAAGGCGTGCGTGGCGGTCAAGAGTGGCACAAAGCCCAAGAACGCGAGCGCGTTGCCGAAGCCAAGAGCCCGGGGATCGAACCCGGCGGCGACGAGCTGATCGAGACTCTCGGTGCCGTCGAAACCCTCGGGCACCGGAAAAAGCTGCGGAATCGCGATGCTGCCGATGAGCATCATCGCGAGAGACACGGCTGCCGCGATGATTCCGGCGCGGTTCGACGGTGGCCCGGTGAGGATGACGGAAGCGCGGGAGGGTGACGGAGCGCTCATGCGCTGACCTTTCGACGGAGGGCGATGATGGTCGTGGGGATGGCGATGACGACGAGGGCGAGGGCGCCGCTCGGGAGTACACCGAGCATCCACACGATCGCCCCGCTCACGGCCACCATGAGAACGGGGCCGAGAGGCAGAGCGAAAGCCTGACGCGCGATGATTCCCGCAATGATGGCCACCGTTAGCGTCTGAACGCCGAGGGCGCTGATGATGACGAGGTCGACGGGAGCCGTCAGCACCGCGGCCGAGGCCGCCACGAGCAGACCCGCAGCGACGGTGAGGGCTTCTTTCTGTTGGGCGGCGACGCGCAGAAGCAGCGCACTCTGAATCATGAGCGGAACCGCGGCGAGGGCCGCGACAGCGAAGCCCGGTCCGGGCAGGAGCGGCTCGCCCTGAACGCCGGCCAAACCACTCACCCACGCGATCGTGACAATCACGATCGCGCCGAGGCCGAGCCAGATGCTCGCGGTGCGCTCCCCGCGCGACCAGGGCAGTTCCGGTTGCCGCACCGCGCGCAACCGGTCGATGACGCCCAGCGCGATCGCCCCGGTCATGACGACCGTGACGGCGGAGAGAAGTGTGACCAACGGTAGGGCGACAACGGCACCACCGATGCCCGCCCCCACCTGTGCCGTCATCGTGGTCGCGTAGGGCCTCAGAACCACGACGGCTGATGCCGCGGCGGCAGCGGTCGTGAGGGCAGCTGCGGCCCCGGCCTGGACACCCATGACGCCTGCGGTGCTGGGGAGTCCGATCCAGAGAATGGCCATGATGGCGACGGCGGCAAGAGCCCCCGCGATCGCCGTGACGCTGGCCGCGACGGCGGTCGTGCGGCTCAGCTGGTCGGATCCGCGGCGCGCGTAGAGTATCCCGAGTCCGACGGCGGCGAGCACGATGGCGATCGTCGTGGGCACTGACCACAGGGTGCTGAGCCAGCGCACTTCGGCGAGTAACTGCTCGTCTCCAACGATGCTGCCGTCGCTGAGAACGTTGTACCGGTTGGGGAGGGCGAAGTACCCGAACTCGGCACCTATTTGACCGGATGCCCAACTCACGATCGCCGCAAACCACAGCACCCCGACCGGGCGGGGCAGCAGTTGCTGCCGGGAGGGTTGCGGTTCACTCACGTGTTCCACCCTATGTGGCTGCAACCCGACGGCCGGGACGGCCGTCGGCGCTGGCGTCGCGGCGACGGCCAGAAATGGCCGTCGCTCTGAAGCTCCAGCGCGCTACACGATGAGCGCGCGCATGCCCGCCTCGAGTGCGGCAACCTCGGCCTGTGCGGCCGCCCGACGCTCGTCGACCGAACCCTGGTCTGACGAGGCGTCGATGTAGACCTTGACTTTGGGCTCGGTGCCGCTCGGCCGCACGATGACGCGGGCTCCGCCGCGCATCCAGAACCGCAGAATGTCGCTCGGGGCGAAGACACCGAAACCGCCGATGAAGTCGTCGACCTGCTCGACGCGCACGCTTCCGATCTGGTTGGGCGCCGAGTCGCGCAGTTCGGCCATGATCGCGCCGATGCGGCTGAGGTCGGTGACCCGCAGGGAGACCTGCGCGCTCGCGAAGGCACCGAATCGCTCATCGAAGTCACGCTGGTGCTGCTCAAGCGTGCGGCCCGCGGCCTTGAGCTCGCCCGCGAGCGCCAAGAAGTCGACCGCGGCCGAGATGCCGTCTTTGTCGCGCACCTTCTCGGGGTCGACGAGGTAGCCGAGCGCTTCTTCGTAGCCATAGCCGAGCCCGCCGACGCGCGAGATGTACTTGAAGCCCGTGAGGGTGTCGCTGTAGCTGATGCCGTAGGCGGCAGCCACGGCCGCCAGTGCAGGCGACGAGACGAGGGATGCCGCAAACTTCGCCTCCCGCCCCTCTCGCTCCAGACGCTCCGCGGCCCGCCAGCCCAGCAAGGCACCCACAGCGTTGCCACTCAGCCTCCGCCAGCCTTCTGGCGTGGACGAATCCGGGATGGCCACCGCGAGCCGGTCGGCGTCGGGGTCATTGGCGATGATGAGCTCGGCGCCCGCGGCGCGGGCGGTCGCGAAGGCGAGGTCCATCGCTCCGGGCTCTTCGGGGTTCGGAAAAGCGACGGTCGGAAACGCGCCGTCGGGGTCGATCTGCTCGGCGACGACGGTCGGGTCACCGAGGCCCGCGTCGCGGAACACGCGCTGCGCGACCTCCCACCCCACGCCGTGCATCGCTGTGTAGACGAAGCTCACGGGCTCGATGACGGCCGACTCGGGCGTGTGCGTGACGAGGGCGGCGGTGCGGGCGATGTAGGCGTCGATGACAGTCTCGTCGGCCGTCTCGAAGTCGCTCGAGCGCGGCAGCTCTCCGACCACTTCGGTGTCGGCGACCGCGAGAATCGCGGCGTGAATCGCCTCGTCGGCGGGGGCCACGATCTGTGAGCCACCATCACGGCCGCCCAGGTAAACCTTGTAGCCGTTGTCGCGCGGCGGGTTGTGACTCGCCGTGACCATGACGCCCGCGCTGAGGCCGAGCTCGCGCACGGCAAAGGCGAGCACGGGAGTCGGCAGGGCGCGGGGCAACAGCACGACGCGCAATCCCGCACCGGCCATGAGCTCGGCCGAGTCCCGGGCGAACACGTCACTGTTGACGCGACCGTCATAGCCGATGACCACGGAGGCGTTCTCGTCGCGGGCGAGCAACCAGCGGGCGAATCCAGTGGCCGCCTGCGAGACGAGCACCCGGTTCATGCGGTTCGAGCCCGCGCCGAGCTCGCCCCGCAGACCCGCGGTGCCGAACGTGAGGCGCGTGTCGAAGCGGTCGCGCAGGGCATCCATCGCCGCCGCATCGCCGCTCTCGGCGGCCGGAATGAGCGCCTCGAGTTCGGCGCGCGTGACGGGGTCGGGGTCTTGGTCGAGCCACGCCTTGGCGAGATCGAGAGTGGTCACGATGGCCTCCTACAGTGCGGCGACGATTACAGTGCTGCGACGACGAGAGCGCGACGACTAGAGCGCGGCGACAATACGGGCGAGCAAGGCACTGATGACCGGCTCGGCATCTTTGCCGGCCTGAATCACTTCGCCGTGGCTCAGCGGTTCGGGCGAAATACCCGCCGCGAGGTTGGTGATGAGCGAGAGCCCGAGCACCTCCATGCCGGCCTGACGGGCCGCAATGGCTTCGAGCGCCGTCGACATGCCGACGATGTGGCCGCCCATGGTCTTCGCCATCTGCACTTCAGCCGGCGTCTCATAGTGCGGCCCGCGAAATTGCACGTAGACGCCCTCGTCGAGACTCGGGTCAACCGTGTGGGCGAGATCACGCAAGCGCTTCGCGTAGAGATCAGTGAGGTCGATGAAGGTCGCGCCCTCGAGCGGCGAGTTCGCCGTGAGGTTGAGGTGGTCGCTGATGAGCACGGGGGTGCCAGGCGTCCAGTGGTCTTTGATGCCGCCCGCTCCATTGGTGAGGATCATGACGGATGCTCCCGCCGCGGCCGCGGTGCGCACCGAGTGCACCACCCGACGAACCCCGTGGTTCTCGTAGTAGTGGGTGCGGGCGCCGATGACGAGCGCGCGCTTGCCGCTCGGCAGCAGGATTGAGCGCAACGTGCCCACGTGCCCTTCGAGGGCGGGCTTGCTGAATCCGGCAATGTCGGTCGCGGGAATCGTGTGAGTCGTCTCGCCGATGAGGTCGGCGGCCTTGGCCCAGCCTGACCCGAGAGTCAGGGCAATGTCATGGCGCTCGACTCCTGTGGCCTCGGCGAGCTGCGCGGCAGCCTGCGCGGCGATGGCAAAGGGGTCAGCGTCGGGCGCGTCAAGAGGGTTCACAACGGCGTGGCTCATGCCTGCCAGCCTACTGAGGCGGCCAGCGTCGCGGCTCGTGAGCGGGGCGCGCACTCGCGCACGCTGACAGAATGGAGCCCATGACCACCCACTTCACTCGCCAGCACCGCATCGCCGTTCTGGGCGGTGGCCCCGGCGGTTACGAAGCCGCGCTCGCGGGAGCCCAACTCGGCGCCGATGTCACTCTCGTCGAGCGAGTCGGCGTAGGCGGCTCTGCCGTGCTGACCGACGTCGTTCCGTCGAAGACGCTCATCGCCACGGCCGAGGCCGCTGGCGCGATTCGTGATGCGGGCGATCTGGGTGTGCAGTTCTTTGCCCGCGGCGAGAGCGGCCGGGCGGTCAAGCCCGAGGTCGCCGTCAACCTCGCTCAAGTGAACAAGCGCTTGTTGCGACTCGCGCAAGAGCAAAGCGACGATATGCGCGAGCAACTCACCGAGGCGGGCGTGCGCATCATCGCGGGCGATGGCCGGCTCGAGGGGCCCAACCGCATTGTCGTCGCGACCGGACACGGCAAGAAGCGCACCGACTTCGACCAGTGCGACGCCGACACGGTGATTGTGGCGGTGGGGGCTTCGCCGCGCGAACTGCCCACGGCTAAACCCGACGGAAAGCGCATCCTCACCTGGACCCAGCTCTACACGCTCAGTGACGTTCCCGAGCACCTCATCGTGGTCGGCTCGGGTGTCACGGGTGCCGAGTTCGCCTCGGCCTACCGCGCCCTCGGCGCGCAGGTCACCCTGATTTCTAGCCGCGACCAAGTGCTTCCGGGTGAGGATGCTGATGCCGCGCAGCTCATCGAGAAGGTGTTCCGCCGCAACGGCATGACCTTGCTCGCGAAGAGCCGCGCTGATTCTGTCGTCAACACGGGCGAGGGCGTCACGGTCACCCTGAGCGACGGCACCGTCATCGAGGGTTCGCACTGTCTCATGGCCGTCGGATCCATCCCCAATACGGCGGGCATCGGACTCGACGAGGCGGGCGTGCAGCTCACCGAGTCGGGGCACATCGCCGTCAACAAGGTGGCCCGCACCTCCATGCCGAGTGTGTACGCGGTGGGTGACTGCAGCGACTCGCTGCCGCTCGCATCCGTCGCCGCCATGCAGGGTCGCACGGCGGTCTATCACGCGATGGGCGACGCGGTGACGCCTATTCAGTTGCGCAACGTCACCTCGAACATCTTCACCGCGCCCGAGATCGCCACGGTGGGTTTCTCGCAAAAGCAGATCGAAGA
>CALRWH020000017.1:0-28468 GCA_943371805.1 Pseudomonas synxantha
GCCACTGATCGCGCTTGGGGGCTCCGAAGCGCTCGAAGGTCGACTCGAAGCGGTGCACGGTGCCGAGCGCGCCACTCTGAACGAGGCGCGTGACCGTGCGAAAGTCGCCGTCCCACCGGCGGTTCTGAAACACCGTGAGGGGGCGACCGGCTGCGTCGGCAGCCGCGATGATCGCCTCGGCATCGGCCACCGTGGGCACGAAGGGCTTGTCGATCACGACGGCGGCTCCGGCCTCGAGAGCCGCAATCGCTTGCTCGCGATGAACGTGCGGCGGTGACGCGAGCACGATGAGGTCAAGGTCAGCGGCCTGCGCGAGCAGGGCATCCGTCGTCATGATCTGAGCGTCGGGGTGCGCGGCGGCGGCTTGCGCGGCACGGTCAGCATCACTCGTGGCGATCGCCGCGATCGTGAAAGCCGGATTCGTAGCGAGGAAGGGTGCGTGAAAGACTCGACCCGCGAGTCCGAAGCCGATGATTCCCGCTCTCAGGGGTGCGCCGTTGCTCATGGGCTCAGCCTAGATCGCGAAGGGGTTGACCATGACGCAGGGCGGACGCGAACGCGTAGCGGCCGACGCAGCGGCCCGCGGGCTCGAGGTCGAATTCATCGAACGGATGCGCGCGAACTCGCTCGAGGAGGCCGCCGAGATTCTCGGCATCACCCCGGCCGACATCGTGAAATCGCTCGTCGTTAAGCGCAGTGACGGCACGTTTCTCTTCGCGCTCATCCCCGGCGACCGCCAGATCTCGTGGCCGAAGTTGCGGGCTCTCGTCGGCGTCAACAAGCTGCAATTGCCCGCCCCCGAGCTCGCGCTCGAAGCCACGGGCTATGAGCGCGGCACGATCACTCCCCTCGGCTCAACGACAGCCTGGCCGGTGTATGCCGATGCAGGCATGGTCGGGCGCCGCGTCTCGATGGGTGCGGGCGAACACGGCTATTCGCTCTTCGTCGAGGCCGATGCCTTGCTGGCGTCTCTCGACGCCACCGTTGCCGACATCAGCGAGCCGCTCGCCCCGCGCTGACGCGACCCTCGCGGCTTACTCGATGGGCACGGTGCACCAGGCAGGCTGCTCCATGACGGTGACCGTGAACGACACGGTGTCATCGAACCGAGCCGAGTCACCGTTGGCATACGACAGCACACCCTGACCGGTGCCGGACCCTCCCGTCACCACGCCATTGCTGTCGCGAGTGACCGTCAACGAGCCGTTGGGAACCTGCCAGTAATCGCCCTTGCCGTCGACCCCATCGAAACGATCGGCGTACCACTGGCCCTCGCCGAAGTCGAGAGTGATGCTGTTCGGGTCGATTTCGTAGGCACTGACCCCGTCCCAGTCATCACCCGGCCCGCCATTGCTCTCAAGCAAGATCGACGGGAACTCGGAGTTCTCGAACAAGAGGTCATCGTCAGCACAGATGCGAGCCGAGCCCGTCACGAACGTCGTCTGCCCTTCGATGAGCCACCCGATGGGGTCTGCGGGCGTCGCCTCGTCGTCGCCCGCAGAGGCCGCGCCAGAAGCCGATGCGCTCGGGTCGGGCACGGGCATCGACGTGCCATCGGTGGCGGGCGCGGTGCACGCGGTCAGTGCCACGATCACCGTGCACAGCGCCACGCTAAGGCCGGAGCCGAGCATCGCGCGCATCGGGGTCGTTCCGGTCATGACGTGAGTGTACGTCGAGTCGCGAAAAAGACGGAAGGGGTGCGAGCTACTGTGGCGCCCCGGCCGACTCAGACGCGGCTGCAGGAATCAGGCAGGCGTCGCCCTCACACGCCTCAGCGGCGGGGTCGCCGAGCATCGCGAAGGGCTTCGGAGCGGCATCCGTCGTCATGAAGCCTCGACCGGAACGTCATCGCGCTCAGCGGCGGCCTGACGCAGGGCAGCGACAAAGGTGGCCGTCTCTTGAGCACCGGAGATGCCGTAGCGGTCGTCGATGACGAAGAACGGAACGCCCTGGATGCCGTACGCGACCGCTTGCGCCATGTCAGCCTTCACGTCGGGCAGGTAGGTGTGCTCGGCGAGTGCGGTTGCTGCGGCGTCGCGATCGAGGCCCACCTCGGCGGCGAGCTCGGCGAGGTCATCGGCGCGGCCGATGTGGCGCCCCTCGGTGAAGTAGGCGCGCAGGAGGCGCTCTTTCAGCTCGACTTGCTTGCCGTGTGCCTTCGCGAAGTGCAGCAGTTCATGGGCAAGCACCGTGTTGGTCTGGTGGATGCGGTCGTAGTGGTACTCGAGACCCACTGACTCCGCGATGCCGCTCACGCGATCGACCATCTGCTGCGCCTGCTCGGGGCTGATGCCCTTGCGCTGGCTCAAGTAGTCAACGGGCGAGCCCTCGAAGTCGACGGGAGTATCGGGCGCGAGCTCGAAGCTGCGATAGGTCACGCGAACCTCACCCGGATACTGCTCGACGGCGGCCTCGAACTTGCGCTTGCCGATGTAGCACCAGGGGCACTGCACGTCAGACCAAATCTGCACGTCGATGGGGTTGATCATGCTGAGGTCAACGCCCTGACGTGCGCCGTATTCCCTACGACCCGAGCAACTCGCCGGCCAGGTAGGCCTCGAGCTTGTCCAAGGGGATGCGCTCTTGCGCCATCGTGTCGCGCTCGCGCACCGTGACGGCCTGGTCTTCGAGGGTGTCGAAGTCGACCGTGACGCAGAACGGAGTGCCGATCTCGTCTTGGCGGCGGTAGCGGCGACCGATAGCACCGGCGTCGTCGAAGTCAACGTTCCAGTGCTGACGCAAGCGGTCGGCGAGCTCGCGAGCAACGGGCGAGAGCTGCTCGTTGCGCGAGAGGGGCAGCACAGCGACCTTGACGGGCGCGAGGCGACGATCCAGGCGCAGCACCGTGCGCTTGTCGACGCCACCCTTCGTGTTGGGCGCTTCGTCTTCGTAGTAGGCGTCGACGAGGAAGGCCATGAGCGAGCGGGTCAGACCCGCCGCGGGCTCGATGACGTAGGGCACCCAGCGTTCTTCTTTGCTCTGGTCGAAGTACGAGAGGTCGACGCCCGAGTGCTGGCTGTGGGTCGTGAGGTCGAAGTCGGTGCGGTTGGCGATGCCCTCGAGCTCGCCGAACTCGGAACCCGTGAAGCCGAACCGGTACTCGATGTCGACCGTGCGCTTCGAATAGTGCGAGAGCTTTTCTTTCGCGTGCTCGTAGAGACGGAGGTTCTCAGGGTTGACGCCCAGGTCGATGTACCACTGCAAGCGCGTGTCGATCCAGTACTGGTGCCACTCTTCGTCGGTGCCGGGTTCGACGAAGAACTCCATCTCCATCTGTTCAAACTCACGGGTGCGAAAGATGAAGTTTCCGGGGGTGATCTCGTTGCGGAACGACTTGCCGATCTGGCCGATGCCAAACGGGGGCTTCATGCGGGCCGCGCCGAGCACGTTGGCAAAGTTGACGAAGATGCCCTGGGCGGTCTCGGGGCGGAGGTAGTGCATCCCCGACTCTTCTTCGACGGGGCCGAGGAAGGTCTTGAGCAGGCCCGAGAACTCTTTCGGCTCGGTCCACTGACCACGCGTGCCGCAGTTGACGCACGCGATGTCGGCGAGGCCGTTTTCGGGCGCGCGGCCCTTCTTCTCCTCGTACTCTTCCTCGAGGTGGTCGGCACGGTAACGCTTGTGGCAGCTAAGGCACTCGACGAGCGGGTCGCTGAAGACCTCGACGTGGCCCGAGGCCTCCCACACCTTGCGCGGCAAAATGACGCTCGAGTCGAGACCCACGACGTCATCGCGACGCTGCACCATCGTGCGCCACCACTGGCGCTTAATGTTCTCTTTCAGCTCGACGCCGAGGGGGCCGTAATCCCAGGCAGACCGCGAACCGCCGTAGATCTCACCAGCCTGAAAGACGAAGCCGCGCCGCTTGGCGAGCGCGATGACGTTGTCGAGCCGAGAGGGTGCAGCCACGAGGAGGTCTCCTGTTCTGGCCGAGCTGGATGCCCGGCGCCGAGTTACGCAATGCCGAGAAGTCTAGTGATCGCCAGTCACGGCGCCGCGCGCCACCGGGCTAGGCGGAGGGAGCATCCACCGCCCCGCCGAAGCGGCGGTCGCGGCTCGCGAAGTCGTCGATCGCATCCCACAAGTGCCGACGGCGAAAGTCGGGCCACAGCGTGTTGAGAAACACCATTTCGGCGTAGGCGCTCTGCCACAGCATGAAATTGCTCGTGCGCTGCTCGCCACTCGACCGCACGAAGAGGTCGACGTCGGGCTGGTCGGGCTCGTAGAGGTGTTTGGCGATCGAGCGCTCGGTGATGCGGGCGGGGTCGACGCGCCCGGCCTTCACATCGGCGGCGAGGGCGCGCACGGCATCCACCAGCTCAACGCGTCCGCCGTAGTTGACGCACATCGTCAGGGTGAGGCCCGTGTTGCCGGCGGTGCGAGCCTGCGCCTCTTCGAGTTCGCTGATGACGCTGCGCCACAGGCGCGGGCGCCGCCCTGCCCAGCGGATGCGCACGTTCCAGGCGTCGAGCTGGTCGCGACGACGGCGAAGCACTTCGCGGTTGAAGCCCATGAGAAACCGCACCTCATCAGGACTTCTGCTCCAGTTTTCGGTGCTGAACGCGTAGACGCTGAGGTGCTGCACACCGATCTGGATCGCACCCGCGACGACATCGAGCAGGCTCGCTTCCCCCGCGCGGTGCCCTTCCACGCGCGTGAGCCCCTGCCGGTTGGCCCAGCGACCGTTGCCGTCCATGACGATTGCAACGTGCTGCGGCACGGACTCGCGACGAATCTCGGGGGGATGCTCTCCCGTCCAGTCGAGCGGACGCAGAGGTTCGGGGTGGCGCACGTCTTTGCTCACGCTGACTCCTCCGTCGTGGCAGCCGCCGCGGCGGCGTGGGCGAGGTCACGATCGGCTTCACGCTCGGCCTCGCGAGCGTCGAACCGCGCGTCAACGCGATCGACGTGCGGCAACGACCGCAGCCCACGCTCGAGGTGAAACTGCGCGTAGGCGGCGACGATGCCGTTGGCTTGCGCACGCGCGCGATCGGTCGAGGCTTCTGCGGTCTCCCAATCTCCCGTGAGCAGGGCCGCGAGCAACTCGCGCGTCTCGGAGCTCACGCGCGGGGCGCCGGGCGGGGCAACGTCGTCGGCGACCATGCCGCCCAACTGCACCACGAACGCCGTGTGGGGGCCGGGCGCGCCGGTCACGGCGCAGTCGCCGAACGTCGGCGCCCATCCCGCAATCGAGAGCGACCGCAGCAGATAGCTGTCGAGCGTCAGACCGGGCGGATGCTCACCGCGAGCAAGCGAGCGCAGGGCGCCGACGAGCAACAGGTATTGCTGGATGCCCCCGCCATCGTCACCCGTGACGCGGTCGGCCGTTTCGACCATGACGTTGGCGGCCGTGTAGCTGCCGTAGTCGCTCGAGATCTCGGCACCGTATGAGCCGAGGCTTTCGGCCTGCTGCACGATGTCGAGGCTGCGGCCGGCATAGAGCTGCACGTCGGCGACCATGAAGGGCTCGAGGCGCGCCCCGAACTTGCTCGCCGTGCGCCGCACGCCCTTGGCGACGGCTCGAATCTTGCCGTGATTGCGGCTGAGCATCGTGACGATGCGGTCGGCTTCACCCAGCTTGTGGGTGCGCAGCACGACGATCTCGTCACGGTAAGTCGGCACGGCTTTAGTATCGCGCGTGCGGGTGCGGATCAGCCGAGGCCGCGCAGGGTGGCCGCGGATTCGCTGAGTTCGCGCGCCGCTGCGTCGAGCTGTTCGGCCGTCGTTGTTGCGCCCCAACTGAAGCGCACGGCCGTGCGAGCGGTATCGGCGTCGAAGCCCATTGCGAGCAACACGGGCGAGGGCTCGTCGCGCCCCGCCGCGCATGCTGAGCCGCTCGACGCCAGAATGCCGCGATCGTCGAGCGCAATGAGCAGGGGCTCGCCCCCGATTCCCGGCACCACAAATGAGGCGTGGCACGGCAAGCGATTCGCGGGGTGGCCGGTCAGGCGAGCGCCCGGCACTGTCGCGAGCACACGGGCAATGAACGCGTCGCGCTGAGCCTCGAGCGCGGTGAGCGGATGCGCCTCGCGCTCCGCCTCGGCAAGGTCGAGCGCGACAGCGAGCCCCACGGCCGCGGCCACGTTCTCCGTGCCCGAGCGCCGATCACGCTCTTGCCCTCCCCCGTGAATGAGCGGCTCGATCGCGGCGCCGGTCGGCAACAGCAGTGCGCCGACTCCTTTCGGCGCGCCAAGCTTGTGGCCCGAGATCGTGATGGCGTCCACGGTCGGCAACGCGGTGAGCGGGTACCAGCCGGCGTATTGCACAGCATCGGTGTGCAGCAGCGCTCCGACCTCGTGCGCGGCACGAGCGAGAGTCGCGAGCGGTTGCAGCGTGCCCACCTCGTTGTTCGCGGCCTGCACGCTCACCAGCGCCGTGCCCGGCCGGAGGGCGGCGATCGCGGCGTCGACATCCACCACCCCATCGGCGTCGACGGGGATGCGCGTGACCTCGACCCCGTGCCAGCGCTCGAGATACGCCGCCGATTCGAGCACAGCCTCGTGTTCGATCGCGCTCACGAGAACGTGACGGTCACGCCCGCGCGCGATGGCGGCGAGGGTGAGACCGATGACGGCGAGGTTGTCGCTCTCGGTTCCGCCGCTCGTGAAGACGACCTGCGCGGGGCGCACACCGGCGAGACGGGCGATGCGCGCGCGAGCATCCGTCAGCGCATCGGCGGCTCGGCGGCCGAGCGAGTGGGTCGACGAAGGGTTGCCGTGCTCACCCGTGAGCCACGGCCACATCGCCTCGAGCACCTCGCGGCGCACGGCCGTCGTCGCGGCCTGGTCAAGATCGATGAGGGTCACGGATGCTCGCTAGAGCGCGCCATCGATCACGATGTCGAGCCCGAGGTCGAGAGCCGGCGCGCTGTGGGTCAGCGCTCCCACCGAGATGACGTCGACCCCGGTCTCGGCGATGGCGCGCACGGTCTCGAGGCGCACTCCCCCACTCGCCTCGACCACCGCGCGGCCGGCAATGAGGGCCACACCTGCGCGCAAGTCGTCGAGGGTGAAGTTGTCGAGCATGATCGTGTCGGGCTCGGCGGCGATGACGGCGGGCAGCTGGTCGAGGCCGTCGACCTCGACCTCGAGGTGCATCGTGTGGGGAATGCGCGCGCGCACCGTGCGAATCGCCTCGGTCAGATCGAGGCCCTGGGCACGCAGTACGGCGAGGTGGTTGTCTTTCAGCATCACGGCGTCGCTCAGCGAATAGCGGTGGTTGTGGCCCCCGCCCGCACGTACGGCAGCCTTCTCGAGCATGCGCAAGCCGGGTGTGGTCTTGCGCGTGTCGACGAGTCGCACTCCGGTGCCGGCAACGGCGTCGACGTGCTGGCGCGTGAGCGTGGCGATTCCACTCAAGCGCTGTGACAGGTTGAGAGCGACCCGCTCACCGCGCAAAATGCCGCGAGCCGAGCCCGTGATCATCGCAACGATCGTGCCGGGCGTCATCGGGTCGCCATCGGCGAGGTGTCGCTCAACAACGATCGTGGGGTCAACCCGCGTGAACGCGAGCTCCAGCGGAAGGCCGCCGGCGAACGTGCCATGGACGCGACTCATGATGCGCGCCGTGGCCGTCGCCGTCGCGGGAATCGCGGCCTCGCTCGTGGCGTCGCCCCACGGCGCGTCTTCTGCGAGTGCGCGATCGACAATGTCGATTACGCCCGCGAGCGTAAGCCCCTGCAGGTCGTCGGTCATGCGGGCACCTCCTCGGCGACCAGCGCGGCATCGGCCGATCGGCTCCAGTCGGTCGCTGCTCCGCCGGGGCGCACGACCACGCGGCGCACGCGCTGGGTGGGGTCGGTGTCGACGAAGTCGTGGCGCCAGTGCGCGCCCCGTGACTCGGTGCGCGCGAGAGCGGCTGCTGCCGTGAGGCGCGCGAGCGGCAAGAGCGAGCGCGACTCGTCGTCGGCGGGGTGGGCAGACGCCAGCTCTCGCGCGAGTTCGGTCACTTCGTCGCCCGTGCGCTCGAGGCCGAGGGCCTGCCAGGCGCGATCACGGATGCGGTCGGCCGTCATGGCCGTGCTGCCGTTTGCGAGGGCGTCGGGCGCCAGAGCCGTAGCGACGGGCACGGGAGTGTCGTGCTCACCGACGGCGGACGCGACGCGCCCGGCATGCGGAGCTGGCAGCGGCAGCGCGGCGACCGAGCCCGCGGCGCCGACGGTGTCACCCGCGCGCCATCCCACGACGAGGGCTTCGAGTAGCGAGTTCGAGGCGAGGCGGTTCGCTCCGTGCACGCCCGTTGACCCGGTTTCGCCCACAGCGAACAGGCCCGGAACCGTCGTGCGGCCATCCATATCGGTCAGGGCGCCGCCCATGGCGTAGTGCGCTGCGGGGGTGACGGGTACGGCTTCGCGAGCCCAGTCCACCCCGGTCGCGCGCACGAGTGCGTCGATGGTCGGGAAGCGTGCGGCGAGCACCTCGGCGCCGAGCATCGTGGCGTCGAGCAGTACGGGTTGGCCATCCTGAGCCCGCATCTGGCGCGCGATTGCGCGCGCCACGATGTCGCGCGGCGCGAGCTCTGCGCGCGGGTCGACGTCGAGCATGAAGCGTCGACCCTCGGCGTCGAGCAACGTGGCTCCCTCACCGCGCACGGCCTCTGAGACCAGCCCGCCACCCGAGAGCACGGTGGGGTGAAACTGCACGAACTCGAGGTCGGCGATCGCGGCCCCCGCGGCGTAGGCCAGAATCACGCCATCCCCCGTCGAGACCGGGGGGTTGGTCGTGTGGCGGTAGAGCCGCCCATTACCGCCCGTCGCGAGCACGACGGCATCGGCGTCAACGTTCTCGACCCCGTTCGGCCCTTCGACGACAGCCCCCGCGATCGCACCGTCGCGAACGATGAGCGACACCGCCCGGGCGAATTCGCGAGCACGGATGCGCCCCTCGCGCACCGCGGCCGCCAAGGCCGTTTCGATCACGCGTCCGGTAGCGTCGCCGCCCGCGTGCAGCACACGAGCGACCGAGTGCGCGGCCTCCAGCCCGCGAGCCCAGTCGCTCACCTCGGTATACGGGGCCACGGCACCCACCGCAGGGTCGAAGGCCACCCCGAGCGCCACGAGGTCGTGCACCCGAGCGGGCCCTTCGGTGCAGAGCACCTCGACGGCGGCGGGATCACTCAGCCCGGCCCCGGCGATGAGCGTGTCGCGCGCGTGCAGCGCGGCCGAGTCGTCAGGGAAAACGGCGGCTGCAATGCCGCCTTGGGCCCACGCGGTTGAGCCGGCCGTCAACACGTCTTTCGTGACGATCGTGACGTCGTGGCGGCGGGCAGCGCGCAACGCCGCGACGAGGCCAGCCATACCGCTACCAATGACGAGAATGTGGGCCATGGTTTAGTCCCTCGGCTTTGCGGCGAGCATGCGCTCGAGAGCGAGCTTGGCGTCGGCCTGCACGCCCGCGTCAACGACGATCTCGTTGACGACACGACCCGCCACAAGTTCCTCGAGCACCCACGCGAGGTAGCCAGGGTGGATGCGGTACATCGTCGAGCACGGGCAAATGACGGGGTCGAGACAGAAGATCGTGTGCTGCGGATACTCCGCCGCAAGCCGATTGACCATGTTGACCTCGGTGCCGATCGCGAAGGTCGTGGGTTCGGTCGCGCCCGCGACGGCGCGCCGGATGTAGTCGGTCGAGCCCGCTTCGTCGGCCGCATCCACGACCTCCATGGGGCACTCGGGGTGCACGACGACGCGCACGCCGGGGTGCTCAGCGCGCGCTTGCTCCACCTGCGCGACCGTGAAGCGCTTGTGCACGCTGCAGAATCCGTGCCACAGCACGACGCGCGCATCGAGCAACTGCTGCTCGGTCGAGCCGCCGAGCGGCTTGCGCGGGTTCCACATGGGCATCTGCTCGAGCGGCACTCCCATAGCCTTGGCGGTATTGCGGCCCAAGTGTTGGTCGGGGAAGAACAGCACGCGCTGACCCCGCTCAAAGGCCCACTCGAGCACGGTCTTGGCGTTCGACGAGGTGCAGACGATGCCGCCGTTGGCGCCGCAGAACGCCTTGAGGGCGGCGGACGAGTTCATGTAGGTGACAGGGATGATCGGCGCGCGGCCCTCGGCGTCGGGCTCGGCACCGTAGACGGCGAGCAACTCATCCCACGCCGCTTGCACCGAGTCGATGTCGGCCATATCGGCCATCGAGCATCCGGCGGCCAAGTTAGGCAAGATCACGCGCTGCTCGTCGCGCGCCAAGATGTCGGCGGTCTCGGCCATGAAGTGCACGCCGCAGAACACGATGTATTCAGCGTCGGGCTTGGTCAGCGCGGCGTTGGCAAGCTGGAACGAGTCGCCGAGAAAGTCAGCGTGCTGAACGACCTCATCGCGTTGGTAGAAGTGGCCGAGAATCACGAGCCGGTCACCGAGAGCCTCTTTCGCGGCGCGGATGCGCGCGTGCAGCTCGTCGTTCGAAGCGTCTTGGTACTCGCGCGGTAGCGCACCCTGTCGAGGCGAGCCGGTCGGGATGACGTCGTGCATCGACGAGCCGGGGCCATAGCCAGGGGTCGCGTCGAACGCCCACGGGCCCTGGTCGAGCTCGGGCGTGCAGGTCTCTCCCGGCGCCTGCCCGTTCGTGATGAGGCGAATAGTCGTGGCGACAGAAGCGTCGATCGTGGTCATGCCGAGATCCTTGCGGGTGCGATGGTGCCGGATGGTGGGGACTTGGTCAGGGGGCCAGCGTCAACGAGTTCGACGTCGCCCGTGTAGCGGTAGAGGCGCGGAGGGCGGTGACGACCGCCCGTGACGACCTCGCCCGTGGGTTCGATAACGCCGCTCGTCTCCATCTGGCGGCGAAAGTTGGCGGGGTCGAGGGGCTTGCGCAGTACGGCCTCGTAGACCTCCCGCAGCTCGGCGAGCGTGAACCGCGGGCCGAGGAAGGCGTGGGCGATGCGCGAGTACTCCATCTTCGTGCGCAAGCGCCAGAGCGCGTAGTCAACGATGAGGTTGTGGTCGAAGGCCAGATCGGGCAGGTCGTCGGCCGCAAACCAGCGCACATTGTCGCCGAGCGACACGCGCTCGGCCTCATCGGGTCGCACGAGCGCCCAGTAGACGATCGAGACCATGCGTTGGTCGGGCGACCGGTCAACATCGCCGAAGGCATAGAGCTGCTCAAGGTAGGTCGGCTCGAGGCGCGTGGTCTCGCCGAGGTTGCGGCGTGCGGCCCCTTCGAGGCTCTCGTCAGTGAGCACCATGCCGCCGGGCAACGCCCAGCGCTGGAAGAACGGCTCGCGCGTGCGCCGCACGAGCGGAAGCCACACTTGCGGCGCCCCGGTCTCGTCAGCGCGCAGCGCGAAGATGACCGTGGAGACGGCGAGCCCAATCGCTGTCGTGCTGGTCATGGATGCTCCTTCCGCTCGACCACGTTCTGCCGCGTTACCCGTTGTTAAAGTCAGGATGACCTGAAGGCAGTCTAGCACTTCGGGTACGAGTGACACGAACAGAAGCCGTGCGCGGTTCGCGCGCGGATGACGGCGCGAAGGGCATCCACCGTGAGAATGGACCTCGTGGACGACGTCTTCGTAATCCCCCTCTGGGTCGACTTGCTCGCCGTGGGCATCGGCGCGCTGCAGGGCGCGCTCTTCGCGGCGCAGTTTCGCGACCGTCGGCTCGACTGGCTCGGCGTCGCGATCATCGGCATCGTCGTGGGGTTCGGCGGCGGTCTTCTGCGCGACCTGCTGCTCGATGTGCCGCTCGCTCCCCTGCAGTCGAACTGGTACGTCGTCGTCGCAACGGGCGCGGCGTTGCTCGGCATGTTGCTCGAGCGGGTGTTTCGGCGACTCAATCGCTTCATCACCGTGCTCGATGCCCTGACGATCGGGCTCTTCGGTGCCATCGGCACGACGAAGGCGCTCGCTCTCGGCCTGCCCGAAGTCGCGGCCGTGTTCGTCGGCGTGCTTGCGGCCGTGGGCGGGTCGATTCTGCGCGACCTCTTGCTCAATCTGCCTATCGCACTCATGCACGTCGGCTCGCTCTATGCCGTCGCAGCCGCTGCGGGATCCGGCACCATCGCGGTGCTACTCGCTCTCGACGTCGACGTGCTCGTCGCCGGCATCATCGGCGTGGCCCTGACCTTTGGGGTTCGCGTGGCCTCGGTTCTCTTCGGCTGGAGCCTGCCCGAGCAGCGCGCGATCACGCGGTTGCCCAAGCTGCCGAGCCTGCCGCGGCGCAGTCGCGCCGATGCGGATGCGCAGGCCGAGGCCGAGCGCGGGCGCACGGTCACGACCGCCACGGGTGTGATCCACTTGCACCCGACCACCTCATCGATTCCTGTGGTCGGCTCCGAGCCCCGCACCCGACGCCGCTCCCCCATTCCCGGCGCGAGCCAGTCGCGCGGCTAGCGGGGCGAGCATGGACGCTCTCGACACTTTCGAAGCCGCCCGACCGCGGCTCACGGGCCTCGCCTATCGACTTCTGGGGTCGTGGGCCGAAGCCGAAGATGTTGTGCAAGACGCGTGGTTCACCTGGAGCGCCGCGATCGACGGCGAAGCGGGGCGTACGGGCATCATCAACCCCGAGGCCTACCTCACGACGATGGTCACGCGGCGCGCGCTCACAGCGCTGGATTCGGCGCGCGTGCGCCGCGAGCAGTACGTGGGGCCGTGGCTGCCCGAACCCGTCGATACGCGAGCCGATCCGGCGCTCGGCGCCGAACGGGCCGACGACCTGAGCCTGGCGCCGCTGCTCTTGCTCGAGAAGCTCACGGGTCCCGAGCGTGCCGCTCTCGTACTGCGCGAAGCGTTCGCCTACGACTACGCGCGCCTGGCTGAGGTTCTTGACACCACCGAAGCAGCCGCGCGCCAGCTGGTCTCGCGCGGGCGACGCGCCCTCGAGGGCCAGCGCCGCCAGTCCGTCGACCCCGAGCAGCGCAATCGCGTGCTCGCAGCCTTCGTCGCGGCCGCACAGGGCGGCGACCTTGCCGCGCTCGAAGCAGTGCTCGTGGGCGACGCTGTGGCGATCAGCGACGGCGGTGGGCTCGTGAGCGCCGCACGCCGGCCCGTTCACGGCGCCGAGCAGGTCGCGCGCTTCGTGCTGGGTGTGCTCGAGAAGTTTGGGCAGGGGGTGCGGAGCATCCCCGTGGTGGCCAATGGCGAGTTCGCGATTCTCGCCGTGCGCGACACTGCCGACGGCATCGAGCCCGTCGCACTCTGGGCGCTCGACGTGGGCGACGAGGGAGTGCGCGGCGTGCTCATCGTGCGCAACCCCCACAAGCTCGGGCGCTTTGCGGCGGCGGCGCTGTCACAAAACGGCTAGCTATCCAGTCGACTCAGTGAGGGCGTGGAAGGCGCGCCCCCGAGAGGAGCATCATGACCCTGTTGATCACCGGTGGCACGGGAACCCTGGGCCGGCCCACCGTCGACGCCGTGCGCGCGGCCGGCGTCGAGCCGCGCATCCTGAGCCGCCGCCCCGGAGCCGACCACGTGGTCGCCAACCTGCAGTCGGTCGCTGGCCTGGCCGCGGCACTCAGTGGCGTCGACACCGTGCTGCACCTCGCGACCAATCGGCGGTCGGATGTTCGCGCCACCCAGCACCTACTCGAGGCCGCCCGCACCGAGGGCGTGCAGCACTTCGTGTATCTGTCGATCGTGGGCGTCGACGCGGTGCCGCTCGGCTACTACCGTGCCAAGCTCGCGTGCGAGCACCTGATTGCCGACTCGGGTCTGCCGCACACGATTCTGCGCGCCACCCAGTTTCACGACTTCGTCGCAGGATTCTTCCGCGCCCAACGGCGACTGCCCCGCGTGACGACGTTCGACGTTCCGTTTCAGCCGATCAGTACCGACGCCGTGGCGGCGCGCCTCGTCGAGCTCGCGCATGCGGCACCCGCGCACCGCCGCGTCGATGACCTCGGCGGCCCCGAGTCGCTACCCATGACCGAGCTCGCTCGGCAGTGGCTGGCCGCGCGCGGCGCCGCACCCGAAGCCGCGGCGCGCCGGGTCGTCGAGTGGCACGCGCCCGGAAAGCTCATCGGCGCGTACCGCGCAGGTCTGCACACCACGGGAGTGCCCGGGCCGGGCATCCGGTTCGCCGAGTGGGCGGCCTCGACCTCGTAACGCTTAGGAGGTGACGAGCTCGCGGTCGGGCGTCTCGAGTCGAATCGCGCGGTTCACGGCCGAGACAACGGCCTTGAGCGACGCGGTCGAGATGTCGGGGTCGATACCGACACCCCACAGCGTGCGGCCGTTGACCTCGAGCTCGACGTACGACGCCGCGTGGGCATCACCACCGGCCGACAGCGCGTGCTCGACGTAATCGAAGAGACGAATGGCGATGCCCTGGCCCTGCATCATGCTGAGGAACGCCGCGATCGGACCGTTGCCGGTCGCCTCAATCGCGGCGATCTCCTCCCCATCGCGCAGCGTGGCCGTCAGCTGGGTCGTGCCCGTCATGTCGCTCGCCGTGCGCGTTGAGAGCAGCTCGAAGCGGCCCCACTTGGCGTCGGGGTCGGACGAGGGCAAGTACTCGTCTTGGAAGATCTCCCAGATCTGCTCGCTCGTGACCTCGCCACCCTCGGCGTCAGTCTTGGCCTGCACCACGCCGCTGAACTCGATCTGCAGCTTGCGCGGCAAGTCGAGCGCATGGTCGGCCTTGAGCAAGTAGGCGACGCCACCCTTGCCCGACTGCGAGTTGACGCGGATGACGGCCTCGTAGGTGCGGCCGAGGTCTTTCGGGTCGACCGGCAGGTAGGGCACGCCCCACACGAGCTCGTCAACGTGCTTGCCCTCGGCCGCGGCCTGGGCCGCCATTGCCTCAAAGCCCTTCTTGATGGCGTCTTGGTGGCTGCCGCTGAAGGCCGTGTAGACGAGGTCGCCTGCCCAGGGGCTGCGCTCGTGCACCTTGAGCTGGTTGCAGTACTCGGCCGTGCGCTTGATCTCGTCGAGGTCGCTGAAATCGAGGTGCGGGTCGATGCCCTGCGTGAACAGGTTGATACCGAGAGCGACGAGGTCAACGTTGCCCGTGCGCTCGCCATTGCCGAAGAGGCAGCCTTCGATGCGGTCGGCTCCGGCCATGTAGCCGAGCTCGGCCGCGGCGACGGCCGTGCCGCGGTCGTTGTGCGGGTGCAGGCTCAGGATGATCGAGTCACGCCGCGCGAGGCGGCGGTTCATCCACTCGATCGAGTCGGCGTAGACGTTGGGGCTCGCCATCTCGACCGTCGCGGGCAGGTTGATGATGAGTTGACGGTCGGGCGTCGGCGCGATCTGATCAATGACGGCGTTGCAAATCTCAAGCGCCGTCTCGAGCTCGGTGCCCGTGTAGCTCTCGGGGCTGTACTCGTAGAAGACCTCGGTGCCCGGCACGGTCGCCTCATACTGCTGGCACCAGCGGGCACCCTGCAGCGCGATCTCTTTCACGCCCTCGACGTCGGTGCGAAACACGACCTCACGCTGCAGCGCGCTCGTCGAGTTGTAGAAGTGAACGATCGCGCGTTTGGCGCCCTTAATCGACTCGTAGGTGCGCGCGATGAGGTGCTCGCGCGCTTGCGTGAGCACCTGGATCGTGACGTCGTCGGGAATCAGGTCTTGCTCGATGAGGCTGCGCACGAAGTCGAAGTCGGTCTGACTCGCCGACGGGAAGCCGACCTCGATCTCTTTGAAGCCCATGCGCACGAGCAGGTCGAACATGATGCGCTTGCGCTCGGGGCTCATCGGGTCGATGAGGGCCTGGTTGCCGTCACGCAAGTCGACAGCGCACCAGCGGGGCGCTTGCGTGATGCGCTTCGACGGCCACGTGCGATCGGGAAGGTCGACACCGAGTTGCTCGTGGTACGGCTGGTACTTGTGAATCGGCATGCCGGAGGGCTGCTGGCGGTTCTGCATGAGGTGCTCCTGCTGTGGTCGTGGTGTGGTTGTCAGCCGACGACGAACTCCGCGACGAGGGAGGCTAAGGGTCTAAGCCTCGTCGCGGCAGCGAAGAAGGAGCTGGCCGAACACGGTTTCAGGGTACACCCGCGCCCCGGAAGGTGCCGAATGCGCTTCGGGATGCTCTCTTGTGCGCCTTTCGGATGAAAACGGTCATCCGCTCGAGTGAGCCGCGCGAGTTTTGCTCGGCTGGGGGCCGCGCGACCCGTACCGTGGCGGACATGTTCGATCGACTGATCACCTGGCTTACGCCCGAGCGCCGTGCGCGCATCCTCTTTTCCGTCGAGATCGCGTTTGGCGCGTGGCTCGCACTAGCGGTGCTGCTCAATCAGCAGTGGTGGGGAGGGTTGGTGCAGGGCGCGCTCAACGCGATCCTCGCGACATCCTTCGGCCTCGCGGTCATCACCCACAGAGTGCGCCCAGGGCTAGCGGTCATCTCGCTCGTCACGGGGGGCCTTGCGTTCGTATTGACGTTCCTGGTCGGCGCAGGGCCGAACAACGGTTTTGCTTTCCTCGCGGCCGCTATCGTCCTCTTCGGCACCGCCGCCTACGGCTCTCCGGCCATCCGACTGGTCGGCCTGGCGCTTTCCGCATTCGCCGCTGCGACTGTCCTCGTGACGATCGTTGCCTTCGCCGGCGCGAACTACACGGCGGGAGTCGGGTACGTCGTGAACCAGGGGCTCTGGTTGCTCACATCGGCCCTCATCGCGCTGCTGCCGTGGGTGCTCGGCGAGCTCGTGCGCAGCATCCGGAATCGGCGTCAACTCAGCGCGACCGTCGCGACGGTCAGCACGCAGCGCGACGCCGCCCTCACGCGCGCCGACCTCGAGGCCGAGCGCACGCGGGTCGCGCGCGACGTGCACGACATCGTCGCCCACTCGCTCACCGTCGTCATCGCGCAGGCTGACGGGGCGCGGTATGCGACCGCGGGCGACTCCCCCGCGGCGGCCGACGCTTTCGAGACGATCGCGCAAACCGCGCGAGATGCCCTCGGCGACGTGCGGGTGCTGCTCACCGAGCTGCGGCACACGCAAGAGGCCGGCCCGCAGCCGGGGCTGGCTGACCTCGACGCGCTGCTGCAGTCGATGCGCGACTCGGGCCTCACGCTCGAGGTGCGCGAGTTCGGTGACCGAGGGCGACTGAGCGAGACGCGCGAGCTCGCGCTGTACCGCATCATGCAAGAGTCGCTGACGAACGCGCTGCGGCACGGCGACGGCGCCGCGACGCTCGAGCTTGAGTGGGGCGACCAGGCCGTCGACCTCGTCGTGACCAACACCGCTGCTGCGGAGACTCCTGAATCGAAGGAAGGCGGGCACGGCATTGACGGGATGCGCGAGCGGGCATCCCTCGCCGGTGGCGAGTTGAGCGTGCACGAGGGCGCGGTGTTCCGCGTGCGGGCCCGCCTGCCGCTCGAGGTCGAGCTGGCCGGGGTGCTTGCGTGACGAGCATCCGTGTGCTGCTCGTCGACGACCAGCCGCTGTTCCGGCGGGGCGTGCGCATGCTCGTCGACTCGCAGGCAGACCTCACGGTGGTCGGCGAGGCCGGCGACGGCGGCGAGGCCGTGCTCGTTGCCGACGAGATGCTGCCCGATGTGGTGCTCATGGACATCCGGATGCCGCGGGCCGACGGCATCGCGGGCACGGCGGGCATCCTGCGATCGGCGGCGGAAGCGGGGCGCACGCCGCCGCGCGTCATCGTGCTCACGACCTTCGACCTCGACGATGCAGCTTTGCGGGCGATCCGCGCGGGTGCGAGCGGCTTCTTGCTCAAGGATGCCGAGCCCGAGTTTTTGCTCGCCGCCATCCGGGCGGTGCACGGTGGGCACGCGGTCGTCGCGCCCGGCGCGATCACCGACCTGCTCGCGCACGTGGGGCCGGGCCGGGATGCTCGCCAGAGCAGCACGCCCGCCGAACTCGCGGCAGCGCGCGACGCGGCGCTTCCCGACCTCAGCAAACGTGAGCGCGAGATCTTCGCCGCCGTCGCCGAGGGGCTGAGCAATGCCGAGATCGCCGCGCGCGAGTTCGTGGCCGAGGCAACTGTGAAGTCGCACGTCGGCAAGATTCTCGCCAAGCTCGGCTTGCGCGACCGTGTGCAAGTCGTGCTCTATGCCCACGACCACGGGCTGCTGCCGCGCCCCCTGGTTCGCGAATAGCGCCTAGAAGCCGAGCTTGCCCAACTGCTTCGGGTCGCGCTGCCATTCCTTGGCGACCTTGACGTGCAGCTTGAGGTAGACGCGCCGGCCCATGAGCTTCTCGATCTCGAGGCGCGCGCGCGTGCCGACCTCGGTCAAGCGCGAGCCCTTGTGTCCGATGATGATGCCCTTTTGGCTGTCACGCTCGACGAAGACGTTGGCGAAGATGTCGAGCACGCCGCCGGGCGAGCGCTCGGCCATCTCGTCGATCGTGACGGCGAGCGAGTGCGGCAACTCGTCGCTCACGCCCTCGAGCGCGGCCTCGCGAATGAGCTCAGCGACGCGGTCGGTCGTCGACTCGTCGGTCACGGCGTCGTCGTCGTAGAGCGCAGGCGACTCGGGCATGAGCGCGATGACCTGCTCGGCGAGCAGGTCGACCTGCTCCCCCGTGACGGCCGAGAGCGGAATCACGAGATCCCACTCGCGCAGCTCAGAGACGGCGAGCAATTGCTCGGCCACCTTCGTTGCGCCCGCCGCATCGGTCTTCGTCACGATCGCGATCTTGCGCGTGCGCGGAAAGCTGTCGAGCTGCTCGTTGATGAACCGGTCGCCCGGCCCAATGGGCTCGTTGGCGGGCACGCAAAAGCCGATCACGTCGACATCGCCCAGGGTGTCTTGCACGACCGCGTTGAGACGCTCACCCAGCAGCGTGCGCGGGCGGTGCATGCCGGGCGTATCGACGACGATCAACTGCCCGGTTGCGCGGTGCACGATGCCGCGAATTGCGCGGCGCGTGGTCTGCGGCTTCGAGCTCGTGATGGCGACCTTTTCGCCCACGAGAGCGTTCGTGAGGGTCGACTTTCCGACGTTGGGGCGACCAACGAAGGTGACGAATCCGGCCCGAAACGTGGGCTCGTCGGGAGTCGCCGCACCGCCGCGCGGCTTGCGGGTGCTCACTCGGAGTCCTCTCGGTCGTGGTCTCCGGCAAAGGCCGCGCGAGCATCCAGCAAGGCCTGATCGGCCTCGACGAGCACCGTGACGACGCGCTTGCGTCGCCCTTCGGTGCGCTCTGCCGTGAGGTTGAGGCCGTCGACCGTCACGGTCGACCCGGCAACGGGCAAGCGCCCCAGGTGTTTGGCAAGCAGCCCGCCGACGGAGTCAACTTCGTCGTCGTCGAGCTCGATGCCGAAAAGGTCGCCAAGTTCGTCGATGGGCATGCGCGCGCTGACGCGAAAGCTGTTCTCGCCGAGTTGCTCACTGTCGGCCGTCTCGCGGTCGTACTCGTCGACGATCTCGCCGACGAGCTCTTCGATGAGGTCTTCCATCGTCACGAGCCCCGCGATGCCGCCGTATTCGTCAACGACGAGAGCGAGGTGGTTCGACTCGAGCTGCAATTGCCGCAGCGCGTCGTCGGCCTTCTTCGACTCGGGCACAAAGAGCGCGGGCTTCACGAGCTCGTCGATGAGCGCCGTGGCCGCTTGCTTCGGCTTCTCGAACGTGAGGCGGGATGCGTCGCGCAGGTAGACCACGCCCAGCACCTCATCGGCGCTCTCGCCGACGACCGGCACGCGCGAGACGCCCCGGCTGAGAAACAGCGTCATCGCCTCGGCGACGGTCGCGCCCTGCTCAAGCACGATCATGTCGGTGCGCGGCACCATGACTTCACGCACGATCGTGTCGTTGAACTCGAAGATCGAGTGGATGAGTTCGCGGTCTTCTTCTTCGAGCACGTCGAGCTCAGTCGCCTCGTCGACCATATTGAGCAATTGCTCTTCGCTCGAGAAGCTCGCGCTCGAGGGCCGCCCGGGCGTGACGCGATTGCCGATCACGACGAGGGCATCGGCGAGCGGCCCGGTGAGCAGCCGCACGCCGCGAATGAGCCAGTCGAAGGTGCCGAGCATCGCGCGAGGGTGCGCACGACCGACCGAGCGCGGGCTCGAGCCGACGAGGATGAACGAGACGCCGATCATGATGACTGCGCTGATCAACAGCACCCACCACCACTCGGCGATGAGAGTGGCGAAGCCGATCGTGACGAGTACCGCGGCGATGGTTTCCGCAACGATGCGCAAGAAGTTGAGCGCGTTGACGTGCGCGCCGACGTCGGCCGCTATGGCCTGCAGTCGGCGCGGGTTCTTGCGGCTTGACGCGATGTCGACGAGCTCGACGCGACTGACAACGCCGAGCGCAGCATCCAGCGACGCGAACAAGCCACCAATCGCGACGAGAAACCCCGCCGCAACGAAGAACAGCAGTGTTGCCGTCATGCGCGACGACCCCGCTCGGCCAGCGTGAAGCTCACGAGAATGTCGCGCTGAATGCCGAACATCTCTTTCTCTTCGTCTGGCTCGGCGTGGTCGAAGCCCAGCAAGTGCAAAATGCCGTGGGTCGTCAGCAACAGCAGTTCGTCATGGGTTGAATGGCCGGCCGCCTCAGCCTGCTGAATGGCCACTTGCGGGCACAGCACGATGTCGCCGAGCAACCCGGGCGGAGTCGGCTCGTCGTCGCTACCCGGGCGCAGCTCGTCCATCGGAAAACTCAGAACGTCGGTCGGGCCGGGCTCGTCCATCCACTGCACGTGCAGTTGCTCGATGGCGGCCTCGTCGACGAGCACGATGGCGAGCTCGGCGTCGCGGTGCACGTTCAGGTGCTCGAAGGCGTGCAGGGCGAGCCGCTGTAGGCCCGATTCGTCAACGGGGATGCCCGACTCGTTGTTGATCTCAACGGCCATGCTCAGCGTCCTCCCGCTCCGGGTCGCGGGCGTCGCGTCGCACGATCGCGCGGCGTGCCCTGCAGCCCACGTCGACGGTCTTCCCGGTTCGCGCCTGCGACGGGATCAGGCAGCCCGTTCTCACGTGCGTACTGCTGCGCCTGCTTCTCGGCGTCGTACTTCGTGTAGGCGTCAACGATGCGGCCAACGAGCGAGTGCCGCACCACGTCGTCAGAGGTCAACCGCGCAAAGTGAATGTCGTCGATGCCATCGAGCACGCGCGTGACGAGCTGCAGCCCACTCGCGCCCGTGGGCAGGTCGATCTGGGTGATGTCGCCCGTGACGACGATCTTCGAGCCGAAACCGAGGCGCGTGAGGAACATCTTCATCTGCTCGGGGCTCGTGTTTTGCGCCTCGTCGAGCACGATGAACGCGTTGTTGAGCGTGCGGCCACGCATGTAGGCGAGCGGCGCTACCTCGACGACACCACTCGCGAGCAGCTTGGGCACGAGCTCGGGATCCATCATCTCGTTGAGCGCGTCATAGAGCGGTCGCAAGTACGGGTCGATCTTGTCGGTGAGCGTGCCGGGCAAGAAGCCCAGTCGTTCGCCGGCCTCGACCGCGGGGCGCGTCAAGATGATGCGGTCGACCTCTTTGCGTGTGAGCGCTTGCACGGCCTTGGCCATCGCGAGGTACGTCTTGCCGGTTCCGGCGGGGCCGATACCGAACACGATCGTGTGGTCATCGATCGCGTCGACATACGACTTCTGACCGAGCGTCTTGGGGCGGATGCTCTTGCCGCGGCTCGTCAGAATGGCCTGACTGAGCACCTCAGCGGGGCTGCCCGCCCCCTGCTCGAGAATACGGGCCGAGCTCGTCACTTCGGTCTCGCCGAGGTCGTGACCGCCGCGAACCATCACGAGCAGCTCATCGACGAGTCGACGAGCAGCGGCCACTTGCGCGGGGTCGCCCTCGAGCGTGATCTGGTTGCCGCGCACGTGCACGTCAACGAGCGGGTACTGCTTTTCGACCGTGCTCAGCAAGCGGTCGTGGGGGCCGAGCAGTCGAACCATGGCGACGCCGTCGACGTCGAGTTGTTCGCGGGCGCGCGCCTCGCGCGCAGAATCGTCAGTGGGCAAGGGATCCCTCGGTTAGTCCTCCGGCAAGCACGTGGGCGTGCACATGAAAGACGGTCTGGCCGGCGTTCGCGCCGGTATTGAAGATGAGACGAAAGTGCCCGTCGGCGTGCTCGGTGGCGAGCAGCTGGGCGGTCGCCACGACCTCGGCGAGGAGCGCCGGGTCGCCCGCGGCGAGCTCGGCAACATCGCGGTAGCGCGCGGTCTTGGGCACGACGAGCACGTGCACGGGCGCCTTCGGGGCGATGTCGCGAAACGCGATGATCGTCTCGGTTTCGTGCACGATGTCGGCAGGAATCTCGCGCGCGATGATGCGCTCGAAGATCGTTGGCTCTGCACTGCTCATGGCGTCAGTCTAGAGCGCGGCCCTGACCGTGCACCCGGCGTTGCTTACCAGCGCCGGAGCGTGGCCGACAGCACCGCGATGGCGGCGGGGCCCGCGGTCGAGGTGCGCAAGACGCTGGCGCCGAGGCGCACGCAGCGCGCGCCGGCGGCGACCAGGGCGTCCCGTTCCTCCGGGGCAATGCCACCCTCGGGGCCCACAACGAGAAGCACGTCACCGTGTCCGAGGTCGTGCGCCGTCAGCGACGTGAGGGCGTGCTCGGCTGTGGGGTCGAGCACGAGCACGGTCGACTCGGCGGCGCGGGCCGTGAGGTGTGCGGTCGTGGCGAGGGTCTCGATGACGGGCATCCACGCGCGCATCGATTGCTTTGTGGCTTCGCGCGCGATCGTCTGCCAGCGCTCGCGATTCTTGACGGCCTTCGCGGCGTCCCATCGCGAAACACTGCGGGCGGCTTGCCACGGAATCACGCCATCAACGTCGAGCTCGGTTGCTGCTTGCACCGCGAGCTCATCCCGATCGCCCTTAGCAAGAGCCTGGACGAGGTGGATGCTCGGCCGCGGCCGCTCGTAGCGCTCAACGCGCTCGACCGTGAGCGCAACGTCACCCGGCTCAACCGCCGACACGACCCCGTGCACCACCAACCCCGCGCCGTCGCCCAGCCGCAGGTGCTCGCCCACCCGCACGCGCGCGACCGTGGCCGCGTGCCGCGCGTCAGGGCCGCGCAGGTGCACGACGGACGTTGCCGCCGCGCCCTCGGCGGTCGTCAGTTGCGCGTCAAGCGAGTCGTCGAGGTAGAAGTGCGCCATCGCTACAGGTTCAGGAAGCGATCACGCAGTTTGGCGAAGATGCCCTGCTGGAACGTCGAGAACTGCGGCGGAACGGGGCGCCGGCTCGACGCGAACTGCCGAATAAGTTCGGTCTCTTTCGCGTTGAGGCGCACGGGCGTGACGACCTGCACCCCCACCTTGAGGTCACCGCGGCCCGAACCCCGCAAGCGCGTGATACCGCGGTCCTTGATCGTGATAATTTCGGCGCTCTGCGTGCCGGGCTTGATCTCAACGGGCACGTCACCGTCGAGACCCGGCAGCGTCACGGTGGTGCCGAGAATGGCGTCGGTCATTTGCACTTCGACGGTTGCGAGCAAGTCGTCACCATTGCGACTGAAGGTCTCGTGTGTCTTGACCTTGATCTCGAGGTAGAGGTCGCCGTTGGGTCCGCCCGCGGGCCCCACCTCGCCTTGCGCCGGCAGCTGAATGCGCACGCCCGTGTCAACGCCCGCGGGAATGTCAACGGGAATCGCTCGACGAGCACGCACACGGCCCTGCCCGGCGCACGAGGGGCACGGGCTCGCGATGACGGTGCCGTAGCCACGACAGGTTCCGCACGGGCTCGAGGTCATGACGTTGCCCAGCAGGCTGCGCACGGTGCGCTGAATCTGACCCGAGCCGCGACAAATGTCGCAGGTCTGGGGGCTCGTTCCGGGAGAGCAGCATGAGCCCTCACACGTTGAACAGAGAATCGCGGTGTCGACCTCGACCTTGCGACTCGTGCCAAAGACGATTTCGTCGAGTTCAACCTCGACCCGCAACAGGGCATCTTGCCCGCGTTCGCGGCGACTGCGGGGGCCGCGCTGCTGCTGCCCGCCACCGAAGAAGGTTTCGAAGATGTCGCCGAAGCCCCCGAATCCGGATGCTCCCCCAAAGCCGCCTGACCCGCCCAGGTCATACTGCTGCCGCTGCTGCGGGTCGCTCAGCACGTCGTAGGCGTGCGTGACTTGCTTGAACCGCTCGGCGGCATCCGCACTGGGATTCACGTCGGGGTGTAACTCGCGCGCGAGCCGGCGGTACGCCTTCTTGATGTCGTCGGCGCTCGCTTGACGATCGATGCCGAGCACCTCGTAGTGGTCTGCCACTTATTCCTCACCGAGCAAGCGCGAGACGTAGCGAGCTACGGCGCGCACTGCTGCCATGTTGTTCGAATAGTCCATGCGGGTTGGGCCCAGAACGCCGAGTTTGGCGGAGCTATCGGTACCGACGCGGTAGGCGCTCGTGACCACCGCGGTTTCTTTCAGCGCTTCATCATTTTCGCGACCGATACGAGCGGTCACGCCGTTCTCATCGACCTGCATTTCGCTGAAGAGCTTGAGCAGGGTGACTTGCTCTTCCAGGGCCTCCAGCACGGGGTAGACGCTGCCGGCAAAGTCACCCTCGGTGCGCACGAGGTTGGCCGCGCCCGCCATGACGAGCCGGTCGGTGCGGTGCGCATCCACATGGCCCAAGAGGGCTTCGGAGACGACGCCCACCGCTTCGCGACGATCGGGAGCGAATCGCTCGGCGAGCGAAGCGGCAACCTGGGGCACCTCGCTGAGCACCTGTCCCGCCAGGGCAGCGTTGAGTTTCGCCCGCAACTCGCCAATGAAGGCGTCGTCGGCCTCGAGCGGAAGTTCGATGATGCGCTGATCGACACGGCCACCATCGGTGATGAACACGGTCATGACGCGCGTGGCACTCATGGGCACGAGCTCGATGTGGCGCACGCGCGCGTTGCCGAGTGCCGGGTATTGCACGAGCGCAACCTGGTTGGTCAAGTGCGAAAGCAGTCGAACGGTGCGCGCGAACACGTCATCGAGGTCAACCGACTGGTCGAGAAACGAGGCAATGGCCTGCCGTTGTGCACCGCTCAGGGGCCGAAGGTCGGCAAACTGATCCACGAAAACGCGGTAACCCTTGTCGGTCGGCACACGACCCGACGAGGTGTGCGGGGCCGTGATGAGCTCTTCTTCTTCGAGGAGAGCCATGTCGTTGCGAATCGTCGCCGCAGACACACCGAACTGGTGACGGTCAACAATGGCCTTCGAGCCGACGGGCTCACGCGACGCGACATAGTCGTGCACGATGGCTCGCAACACGTGCAGAGCGCGCTCTGAAACCATGACGCTCCTCCTCATCTGCCGCCCGTGCCAGCAAAACGACTGGCACTCGCTCGATCAGACTGCCAATTCTACCTGCAACACGGGGTGATCATCATTGCTTGCGGGATGCTCGGGCGCTAGGTTTGCCTCGTGCTCCACCCCGCAGTACCCAACCGTTTCAGAATCACTGAAAGGCAGCATTCATGACTGACCAGACTCCTCCCCCCGCCGCGTCGGCTGCTCCGCTCACGGAGGCGGAGGACCGCCAGTGGGCGTCGTTCGCGCACCTCGGTGGCGTGCTCGGCTTCCTCCCGTCGCTCATCATCTGGCTCGTGTTCAAGGACCGCGGTTCGTTCACGAACCAGGAAGCCAAAGAGGCCCTGAACTTCCAGATCGCGGTGACCATCGCCTACATCGCCCTAAACGTGCTCTCGCTCATCATCGGTGCGGTCACTTTCGGCCTCGGCTCGATCATCGGCCTGCTGGTTCCGCTGGTGTGGGTCGCCGCGGTGATCTTCTCGATCCTCGGCTTCGTGAAGGCGAAAGACGGCAACGGCTACCGCTACCCCGTCTCGATCCGTCTCATCAAGTAGTCGATCGAACACTCTCGCGGGGCTCGGCCATGACGGCCGGGCCCCGTAGGTGTTTAATGGCCGCATGACCGATCAGCCTGCAAACCCCTATTCCTCTGCCCCGCAGCCCATGAGCCCCGCCGACGAAAAGCTGTGGGCAACGCTCGTGCACGTCGGCGGCATTTTCTTCGGCTTCTTGCCCGCTCTCTTGGGCTTTCTCATCGTCGGCAACCGCGGGCCCTTCGTTCGCGGCCACACCGCGACCGCACTCAACTTTCAGTTGACGATGCTCATCGCGTCATTCGTCGGCGGAATCTTGTCGCTCGTTTTTGTCGGCATTTTCGTGCTCATCGCCGTGAGCATTCTCGTGATCATTTTCTCGATCATGGCGGCGATCGCTGCTAACCGCGGTGAGGCCTACACCTACCCGCTCTCGATCACGTTCGTCCGCTAGAGCGACTCAGTCGGGCAGCAGGCGGCGCACGACGCCGTCGGCGAGCAGCCGCCCGCGCAGCGTGAGCACGATGGTGCCGCGCAGCGCGGGCCCCGGCTCGACGAGCTCGGCGGCAATGAGTTGGGCGACTGCTCGGCGGCCGAGCGGGGTGAGGGCATCCGTCGGCAGACCCTCGACGAGCCGCGTCTGCAGCAGCACGCGCTCGACGCGGCGCGTCTCGGCGTCAAGGGTTTCGCGCCCCGCCGCGGGGCTGAGCCCGTGCGCGAGGCGGTCGGCGTAGGCAGCGGGGTGCTTGACGTTCCACCAGCGCACGCCGCCGACGTGGCTGTGCGCGCCGGGGCCGACGCCCCACCAGTCGTGACCAAGCCAGTAGGCGCGGTTGTGGCGTGAACGCTGCGCCGGATTGCGCGACCAGTTGCTGACCTCGTACCAGGTGTACCCGGCGGCGGTGAGGCGAGAGTCTGCCGCCTCGTAGAACGCGGCGTGCAGGTCGTCGTCGACGGGCGGCACCTCGCCGCGGGCGATTTGCCGCGCGAGCTTCGTGCCCTCTTCGACGATGAGCGCGTAGGCGCTGAGGTGGTCGGGTTCGCACGCGAGAGCCGCGTCAAGGCTGCGCTGCCAGTCGTCTTCGGTCTCGCCGGGCGTGCCGTAGATCAGGTCGAGGCTCACGTGCAGGCCGGCGGCTTTCGCGGCCGCGACGACGCGCGGCACGTTCTCGGGGTTGTGCGTTCGCTCAAGCACCGCGAGCACGTGGGGCACGGCCGACTGCATGCCGACACTTACGCGCGTGAACCCCGCTGCGGCGAGGCGCTCGAGGCCCGCGGCGTCGATCGAGTCGGGGTTCGCCTCGGTCGTGACCTCGGCGCCGGGAGCGAGGGTGAAGGTGTCGCGCACCGCCGCGAGCATGCGGGCGAGGTCGTCGGTCGGCAACAGGGTCGGGGTGCCGCCGCCGAAGAAGACCGTGCTCACGGGCCTTTGCGGTAGTCCGCTGTCGCGTAGAACGCGCGCGGCGAGCCCCACCTCGGCGATTGCCTGGTCGGCGAAGTCGCTCTGCTTGACGCCGCGCACTTCGTCAGCCGTGTACGTGTTGAAGTCGCAATAGCCGCAGCGCACGCGACAAAACGGCACGTGCAGGTACACACCGAAGTCGCGCTGCTCGGCGCCGTCGATCACGGTCGGTGGCAGCATCCCGTCGTCGGGGGCCGGGTCGGCGATGGGCAGGGCGCTGGGCACGAGCTCATTGTTTCAGTCAGCGCTGACCGCAACCGTCTGGCAGGGTTGACCAGTGACCATCACCATCCTCTGGGACGTCGACGGAACCCTGCTGCTCAACAGCTACACCGGTGGCGGCGAGCTGTATCACACGGCCGTCGAGCGCACCGTGGGCCGCGAACTGCACCCGCCGATGCCGCGCACACACGGCAAGCCCGACGGGCTCATTCTCAGCGAGATTCTCGCCCACTTCGGCTACGACGACTCGTGGCACGAACGGGCCCGCGCCGTGCTCGACGAACTCTCGATCGAACGTGCGCAAGCGGGCGATCGGCGCGAGACCGCTCCCGGCGTGACGGATGCCCTCACTGCGGTCGCCGCCCGCGGCTGGCACAACGCACTGCTCACGGGCAACTCGCTCGTGCGGGCCCGCGTCAAACTCGAGGGCGCCGGGCTCGGGCCGGAGTGGTTCGACTGGGATCGCTCGTTTTTTGGCGCGACGGCCCGCGAGCGCAGTGAGATCACCCGCGCGGCCCGCGAGGCGTTGCCCGGCGACACCCTCGTGATCATCGGCGACACCCCGCGCGACGACGAAGCCGCGGCGGCGGCAGGCATGCCGTTCATCGGCGTCGCGACAGGGGTGTTCTCGGTCGACGATCTGCGTGAGACTGGCGCGGTGCTAGTTGTTGCCGATCTCGCTAGGTCGCTCGATGCGGTGCTGGCAGTGATCGACACGCTCTAGCGTTCGGAGCCCGTCCAACTCTCCAATTCCGAGAGATCCCTCAACTCGACGCCTGATGGGACGAACCCAAACTCCTTGGCGATGCGTACGTAGTGTGTACGGCGCTCGTTGAACTCCCTCGTGAGAGTCTTCATCACCCGGGTGTGCGCCGCATCGCGCTGGAGGTCTCCCCCGTATTCGAAGCTCCAATCCTCCAACACGACTATCGCCAGTCGTCGAACGTCGTCGAGTCGATGACGCGCCTCGACAAGGCTCCACAAACGATCCGCGGCAATCGAATCATCTGCCCACTTCACTATGTCGTGAGGAATCAACCTGACTGAGTCGAAGTGACGAGGCACCTGCGGGCGAAGCGGAAAGACGGGGATGATTGCCAGCCACGCGGCAAGCAACCCAGCGATGATT
>CALRWH020000018.1:0-27420 GCA_943371805.1 Pseudomonas synxantha
AACTGGTCGAGCATGCGCAGCAAGTGCAAGAAGGTGCCCTTGGGGTCGACCGTTGCGCCGGTCGTGTAGACGCGGCCGGGCTGCGTGAGAGCGCGCGAGAAGCCACCCTCGGGGTCGCGGTCGGCGATGTAGAACTCGAGCTCGGGGCCCACGAGCGGGGTGTAGCCGAGCTTGGCGTATTCGCCCATGATGCGCTCGAGCAGCACGCGCGGCGAGAGCGGGTTGGGCGTACCGTCGGGGTTGTTGGCGCCCGCAACGACGAAGGCCACGCCGGGCTCCCACGGCAGCGCACGCCAGCTACCCGGAACGATCTGGCTGATGAAGTCTTCGAGCCCGTTGCTGAGCACGTCAGCGCCGTCGAGCACGCCACCCTGCGTCGTCGTCACCCACACGCCCTGGCAGAACGCCGGGCCCCCGTGGCTGATCTTGTCGAGCTCGCTCACGAGCAGGTCTTTCGACCGCACGGTGCCGATGATGTCGGCATAGATGACGCGCAAGACGTCGATCTTGGCCGAGAGCAGCTCGCTCTGCAGGGAGGAAAGGCTGTGGCTCATGTGCGACTCCTTCGTGGCACTCGGGCGGTTCGATTCGAAATCGTTCGGACTCAAACGAGATAGTAGACTACCCACCGACTCGATGGGGAGGGCCAATGCGCGTTCTGTTTGTGCAACACGATCACGTGAGCCCGCTCGGGCCCGTCGGCGAACGATTCGCCCACCACGGCTTCGAGATTGACACGCACCTCGTCGTTGCTGAGTCTGCCTTCTCGCAGCCCAACATCACCACTGATTTTCCTTCTTCGGGTGACTACGACGTGCTCGTGCCCCTCGGCGCCCCCTGGGGCGCGTGGGACGACGCGTGCATCGGTAACTGGCTCGTGCCCGAAATCGCGTGGTTGCGCGACGCTGTTGAGAGCGGGATGCCCGTGCTCGGCATTTGCTTCGGCGGCCAGTTGCTCGCCCGCGCGCTGGGCGGCTCGGTGGCGCCCGCACCCCGCGGCGAAATCGGCTGGACTTCGGTGTGGAGCGACCGCCCCACTCTCGTCAGCAACGGCCCGTGGTTTCAGTTCCACTACGACCGCTGGGTCGTGCCACCCGGGGCCGTCGAGATCGCGCGCACGCCCGCGGCCTCTCAAGCCTTCGTTGTGGGCCGCTCGCTCGCCGTGCAGTTTCACCCCGAGCTCGATGCTGCGGGGCTGCAAGGCTGGCTTGACTGGGGTGGGGCATCGAAGGTCGAAGAGAACGGCGACGACCCTGCGGTCATGCTCGCCCAAACGCGGGCGTTCGAGGCAGCAGCCCGCGAGCGCACGTTCGCGCTCGTTGACGCCTTCTTGACCGACGTCGCCGAGCTGCTCCCCCGCCCCTAAGGGTTAGACGACCCGCACCGGCATGCGCTTGATGCCGTGCACGAAGTTGCTGCGCAGGTAGTCAAGGTCGCCGGCGTGCTCGAGCGTGACGTCGCGCGTGAGCAGGTCTTCGAACATGATGCGCAGCTCGATGCGGGCGAGTGCGTTGCCGAGGCACATGTGAGGGCCACCGCGGCCGAATGACATGTGTTCGTTGGGGTTGCGGGTCACGTCGAAGCGGTAGGGCTCGTCGAAGACGGCCGAGTCACGGTTGCCCGAGGCGAACCACACGACGACCTTTTCGCCCTCGCTGATTTGCGTGCCCGAGAACTCGACGTCTGTCGTCGCCGTGCGACGGAAGTGGTAGACGGGCGAGGCGTAGCGCAAGAACTCTTCGACGGCCCACGGAATGAGCGAGGGGTCGTTGCGCAGAATCTCAAGCTGCTCGGGGTGGTTGAGCAGGTTGTTCATCGAGTGCGTGATGGTGTGGCGCGTGGTTTCGTTGCCGGCCACGACGAGCAGCAAGAAGTTGGTGTTGAACTCGTGCTCGCTCAGCTGCTGGCCGTCGCTCGGCACGCCATCCGCGAGCAGGGTGATGAGGTCGGTGCCGCCCTTACCGCGACGCTCGGCCGCGAGGTGCTTGCCGTATTCGTAAACCTCGATCGCGGCAGGCGAGCGGAACGGCACGTGCTTGTATTCGTCGCTATCGGCCGAGCCGATGAGCACGTCAGCGTGCTCGGGGTCGGTGTTGCCGACCATGCGGTTACCCCACTCGATGAGCTGGCCCGTGTCGCTGTCGGGCACCCCGAGCAAGCGCGCGAGCACGCGAATCGGAAAGTCGGCGCTCACCTCGTCGACGAAGTCGAACTCCTTCTTCGCGAGCGCAGCATCCAGAGTCTTCGCGGTGATGCCGCGCAAGAAGGTCTCGTACTTGGCGACGGCTTGCGGTGTGAACTCACCCTGCAGCATGCGACGGAGTGCGCGGTGGCGCAGCCCATCAGTCTCGAGCAACGACCGGCGCTGGTCTTGCATCGCGGGCTCAACCTCTTCGAGGTTGGTGAACTTGGTCGAGGTGAAGGTCTCGGTGTCACGCAGCACACGCACGATGTCGTGGTAGCGCGTGACCGACCAGAAGCCGCTGCTCGGTGCTTCTTCCGTCGAGAAGTGCAGACCCGGAGTCGCCCGCAGTTCGTCGAACACGCCCCAGGGCGCACCTTTCGCGAACAGATCGAGATCGGCGAGGGAGAGGTCTGTCGTCGTCGACATGGAGCGCCTTCTTTCATCGGAAGCGATTTGTTCGGATGCTAACGAACTTCGGCGCGCGAGTCGAGCCTCACGGTGGTTTCGTTCGCAATGCGTGAGGATGGAAGCCGCGCGGATCGCGCGCGAAGGAGGGAACCATGCCGAGTCCGCACACGCTGGCCGAGACCGAAGAGCGCGTTGCCGGAAAGCTCGGATCGCTGCCCCTCGACTTCGAGGCGATGGCCGTGGTCTCGAACCTCTTTCGCGCCGCGAACGCCACACGCAACTACCTCGAGCGCAGCGTGCTCTCGGCAACGGGCCTCTCGTGGACGGCCTTCGTCGTGCTCTGGGTCACGTGGATCTGGGAGCCCATCGAGACCCGGCAGATCGCCGAAGAGGGCGGATTCTCGAAGGCAACCCTCACGGGCGTGCTCGGCACGCTCGAAACCAAGGGCTACTTGCAGCGCGAGCGCAGTGATAAAGACGGGCGACTCGTCAACGTCACGATGACCCCCGCGGGCCGCGAACTCATGAACACGCTCTTTCCGACGTTCAACGCGCACGAGCAGACGATCACCTCGAGCCTCGACCCCGAACGGCGGCGCGAGCTCGCCGACATGCTGCGCGCCATCACGCACGTGACCGAAGGTCAGCGGTAACACAGCACCGAAGGTCAGCGGTAGAGCATCCGGTTCGTGATGCTCGCACGCATTCCCGGGCAGGCCTACCGCTCGGCGCCTCGCGTCGGATAGTATCGCCAAAACCGTTCGTATCCGAACGACTCGCGACAGCAAAGGAGCCGCCGGCGTGCATCACGTTGACTTGGCCGGATTGACCATCGATACGCGGCACTACATCGGCGGCCAGCGGTTCGCGAGTGCCGAAACCTTCGAGAGCATCTCGCCCATCGATGGCACCGTGCTCGCGCACATCGCCCGTGGCGGCGCCGCTGACGTGGATGCGGCCGTCGCCGCAGCACGCGCAGCCTTCCCCGGGTGGCGAGACCTCGGCCCCCGTGGTCGCGGCGAGATCCTGCACGGCCTGGCCGACCTCGTCGAGGCCAACGTCGAAGGGCTTTCGCAGCTCGAGACCCTCGACAACGGATCACTCTTGCGTAGCCACCGTCGAGGTGTCATGCCCCGCGTGGCTATGAACATTCGCTTCTTCGCCGACTGGGCGATGAACGAGCTGCACCACCCCGTGTGGCAGACCCGTGGCCACGACAACGTGGTGAGCTGGGACCCGAGCGGTGTTGCCGCGATCATTACCCCGTGGAACGCTCCGCTCATGCTCGCCACCTGGCGCATTGGCCCGGCCCTCGCCGCGGGCGACACCGTGGTGCTCAAGCCCGCCGAGTGGACGCCGCTCAGCGCGAGCTACTTTGCCGACCTGTGCGAGCAGGCGGGCATGCCGCCCGGAGTCTTCAACGTCGTGCAGGGGTTCGGTGCCGAGGCGGGCGCGGCCCTGGTCGCGCATCCCGGAATCGCGCGCATCGCGTTCACCGGCTCGGTGCCCACGGCCAAGTCGATCGCCCGCGCTGCGGCCGAGAACCTCACGCCCGTGAGCTTTGAGCTCGGCGGCAAGAGCCCACTCATCATTACCGACGATGCCGACCTCGACATCGCGGTCGACATTGCGATCGAGCAGTACGACAACGCCGGGCAAGTGTGCCTCTCGGGTACGCGCCTGCTCGTGCACGAAAGCATCGCCGATGAGTTCTCCGCGCAATTCGCCGAACGCGCCGCGGCCATCGTGCAGGGCGACCCGCGCGACGAAGCCACGCAGATCGGCCCGCAAATTCACCAGGTTCACCTCGACCGAGTCGCCGGATTCGTCGAGCGAGCCACCGCCGAGGGCGCCCGCGTGGTCGTGGGGGGCGGCCGCAACGACGCCCTCGGTGGGTTGTACTTCTCTCCCACGCTGCTGACGGGCGCGAAGGCCGGCAGTGAGATTCTCACTGCCGAGGTCTTTGGCCCCGTGCTGACGATGCAGACGTTCTCGAGCGATGACGAGGCCGTCGAGGTCGCCAACGCGACCGAGTACGGCCTCGCCGCGGTCGTCGTGTGCGGCAACCGCGAGCGCGCCGAGCGCATCACGAAGAACCTTGTCGCCGGCACCATTTGGGTTAACTGCTTCTTTGTGCGCGATCTCGCCGCGCCCTTCGGCGGCAGCAAGAAGAGCGGCATCGGCCGCGAAGGCGGCGTGTGGTCATTCGACTTCTACGCCGACGTCAAGAACACCGTCTATGCACCCGCAGGGTGGAAGGAGTAAGTCATGGGAAAGGTTGTCGGCGCCGCGATTCTCGCGCACGTGCCCACCATCATGTTGCCGCAAGACGTGCGGTACGACCTCAACGACGGCAAAGAGATCAGCCTCGTGCCGGGCCTCAAGCGGTTTCGCACCGAGGTCATGGAAACCCTCGACTACGACACCGTCGTCGTGCTCGACTCGCACTGGGCCACGACCGTGGAGTTCGTCATCAGCGCGCAAGCCGAACGCTCGGGCCTCTTCACGAGCGAAGAGCTTCCGCGCGGGATGTCGCAGATTCCCTATGCGTTCCGCGGTGACCCCGAACTCGCGAATGCCGTGGCCGACTACGACGAGAAGAACGGCACGTGGGTGACGCCCATCAGCGACCCGCACTTGCCGATCTTCTACGCGACGGTCAACCTGTGGCACTACCTCGGCCGCGGGCTCGACAAGCGCTGGGTGAGTCTCTCGGTCTGCCAGACGGCCACGACGGATGACTTCTTGCGCGCGGGCCGCGCCCTCGGCGAGGCTATCCGCGACAGCGACCGCAAGGTGCTGTTGCTCGCCTCGGGCGCTCTTTCGCACACGTTCCACAAGCTGCGTGACCTGCGCAAGCACGAGGCGAGCGACCCGAAGCACATCTACAGCGACGGTGCCCGTCTGGCCGACCTTGAGCGCATCGAGTGGATGAAGGCCGGCGACCACAAACGCATTCTCGACACGATGCCCGAGTTCAAGAAGTTCAAGCCCGAAGCCAACTTCAGCCACTGGCTGCAGATGGCGGGCGCGACCGGCGAAGAAGCCAACACGGCTCGCGGGGTGATGTACTCCGAGTACGAGAACTCGATCGGCACGGGCCAAGTGCATATCTACTTCCCCGAGCCCGAGGGCGGATTCCCCCTGCCGAAAGACGTGACGCTCTCGCGTGACGACGCGGACGACGTGAGCGCCGCATGACCGAGTACCGGCGCATTCTGCTCGACGGCGTGGCCGTGCAGGTGGTGCGGCACGGCGACGAGCTGCGAGCATCCGACGGCCGCACGGTCGGAGTCGACGAGGCTGTGCACTTGCCGCCCAGCGAGCCGACCAAGATCATCGCCGTGCACTTGAACTACCCGAGTCGCAGCGACGAGTTCATGACCAAGCTGCCGCCCGCACCCACGTACTTTCACAAACCCATCACGGCGCTCAACAGCCACAAGGGTGCCGTCGTGCGCCCGGCCGGGCTCAAGTGGCTCAACTACGAGGGCGAAATCGTCATCGTGATCGGGCGCACGTGCCGCAACATCTCGCCGGCCGAAGCAGGCGACTACATCGCGGGCTACTCGGTGGGCAACGACTATGGCCTGCACGATTTTCGCGACACGGATGCTGGCTCGATGCTGCGCGTCAAGGGCAGCGACACGCTCGCGCCCGTGGGGCCCGGCCTCGTGACGGATTGGGACTTTCGCGGCAAGACGATCCGCACTCTCGTCAACGGGAAGGTCGTACAAGAAGACGCGACCGACACGATGGAGTGGGACATGCACTACCTCGTGGCCGACCTCGCCCGCACCATCACGCTCGTGCCGGGCGACATGATCTATTCGGGCACGCCCGCCAACTCGCGGCCCGTGCAGCCGGGCGATGTCGTCGAGGTGGAGGTCGATGGTCTCGGCCGCCTCACGAATACGATCGTCGAAGGGCCCGAGCCGATTCGCACCGACGTGGGGGCCCAGCCGACCTCGAGCGAAGAAGTCGTCTCGACGGCTCTCGGGGGAGACTGGGAGTTCCGCGGCATTCGCACTCCCTCTAACGACCTGTACCCCTCCCGCCTCAACGATTAAGGAACCGCGCATGATCCGCATCGACGTTGACATGAACAAGTGCCAGCACTACGGCCAGTGCGTCTTCGAGGCGCCTGAGGTGTTTCAGCTGAACGCTGACGACAAGCTCGAGTACGTGGCCGAAGCGCCCGACGAGATGCTCGCCGACCTCGAGGCCGCGGCTGACGTGTGCCCGATGCAGGCGATTCTCATCACGCGCAGCTGACTCTCCTGTGTCTGATCACGAGGCGGATGCTCCGCTGCTGATCGTCGGAGCCTCGATGGCGGGCCTCCGCACCGCCGAAGGTGCGCGGCGCGCCGGTTACACGGGGCCCATCGAGTTTCTCGGCGCCGAAGCGCACGCGCCGTACAACCGGCCACCCCTCTCGAAAGAGTTGCTGCAGACCGAGGGGCAGGGTCACGCTGACGTGGCCTTTCCGATCCGCTCGGCGCTCGAGGAGGGGGTCTCGTGGGTGCTCGGGCGCGCGGCGGTGTCGCTCGATGCCGAGCGGCGCGTGGTGGTCGACGATGCCGGGGACGAGCATCCGTATAGCGCCCTCGTGATCGCGACCGGTCTGCGGCCTAAGCCCCTGCCGATCGACGATCACGGACTCGGCGGCATTCACGTGCTGCGCACGCTCGACGACGCTGTCGCGTTGCGCGATGTGCTGCGGCCGGGCGCGAACGTCGTCATTTTGGGCTCAGGGTTCGTCGGCTGCGAGATCGCGGCGACGGCGGCGAAGAACGGCGCGACGGTGTCGGTCGTCACGCAGAGTCGCGTACCTCTGCAGCGCGCGCTCGGCCCGCTGCTCGGTGCTGAAATGCGTCGGCGGCACGAAGAACACGGCGTGCGGTTCTTTACGGGCGAGTCGCTTTTCGGACTCGTCGGCGACCCCTCGGTCGAGCGCGTGATTCTGACGAGCGGCGTCATGCTCGAGTGCGATGTGCTCGTCGTTGCTGTGGGCAGCGACCCCAACACCGAGTGGCTCGCCTCGTCGGGGCTCGACATCTCTGACGGCGTGCTCGTCGATGCCGGCCTGCGGGCGGTCGGCAGCGACGGCGTCGTGCGCCCCGACATCTTCGCAGTGGGCGATGTGGCACGCTACGCCAACCCGCTCTTCGACGACGTCGCCCGCCGCGTCGAACACTGGAACCTGCCGACCGAGACCGGCAAGCGCGCCGGCCAGCTCATCGCCGCGCACCTGGCGGGCGACGACTGCGAGCCGCTCGCGGCCGAGGGCTTCGCGCCCTTGCCCTCGTTCTGGAGCGACCAGTACGACGCGCACGTACTCGCCTTCGGCATGACCTACCTCGCCGACCGCAGCGAACTCGTTGCGGGCCGCGTCGACGACGAGTGCGTGGTCGAGTTCTTCCGCGGCGACGACCTCGTCGGCGTCTGCGGAATCGGGATGCGCAGCGCCGTGCAGGCCTACCGCACGCGCTTCGCGCCCCCTCACCAGCAGCGCTGAAGACTCGACCCCTCCGTCGCTGGGCGGGCTCCGCCGGCACGTCGAAAACTCTTGTGTGAAGCCGCATTGACGTCACAGCGTCTTCACACAAGAAAAACGCGGGGGCGCCCTCCGTGCTGGCCTGACGTTCACGGGCTCGGGGCGTCGAACCCTGCGCCAGCTATGTGCCTCCGGCGGCACGTGCCGCGAGCGGCACACAGGCGCAGCAGAAACTCTCGTCGGCCGGCAGCGTGATCGCTCACGGACTGCGTGATCGAGCGCGCTCGGCGAGATCGTCGGCCGAATGAGCGGGTCAGGTGCCGACCGACGCACGCCAGAGGGCTCGCAGCTCTGCCTCATCGGGCAACGACTCGGGGCGAAGCACCGCGTCGTCGACGACGAAGTAGAACGCGGCGGTGACGGCCTCGAGCGGCAGCCCCGCCCAGCGGGCGTAAGCGAGTCGGTAGAGCGCGAGCTGCAGTTCTTTCGCCGCGCGGTCGGCGTCGTCGCGCGGGGCTTTTCCGGTCTTCCAGTCGACGATCTCGACACTGCGCGGGGATCGGCCCGAACCGCGGTCGCGAACGGGATCGAACTCGGGGTCGGTCGAGTAGACGGCGTCGATCTTGCAGATGAGAATGCGACCCTCGAACGGCAGGTGAAGCTCGCGTTCAACGTCAACGGGTGTGCGCGTCGCCCAGGCCGAGCGCTCAAACGTGGCCTGCAAGGCGTCGAGCGCGGCAGCATCTACCGCGTCGCCGGCCGCGAGCGCGAGCTCGGCGTCGAGCCCGTCGACGGTCGCGGTTTGCGCCGCGAGCCCGAAGCGCTGTTCAACCCAGCGGTGAAAGACCGTGCCGAGGCGCGTGGCGCGATAGGGCCGTTGGGGCATCGGCCGGCGCAACCGCTCGGCAACCTCGGCCGGGGCCGTGATGAAGTCTTTGAACGACGACGCCGGAACGCGCAAGGGAACGCGCACCCGTCCGCCCGCAGCGAGCCGCTCAGCACGCTCGGCAAGAAGCACGTCAATCTCGCGCTGCCAGCCGCGACGGTCGTCGCCCCGCTCAGTGGGGTCAGCGGCCCGCACGCGCTCGGCCGCCGCGACGACGCTCGCGCGACGCTCGCCAAAGGGATCGCGCGGCCACCAGGGCTCGTCGGCACTGTCGTCGACGATGGGGTTCTCGAGGTTCTGCGGGGCATCCGGCAACTCGCCGATGATGCCGCTCTCGTGAAGCGCGCGCAGGTAGGGGCTCGGGCCGCGCGCGCCCTTCTGTGTTGCCCAGAACGAACCCGTGAGCAGCAACCGGTGTCGGGCACGCGTGATCGCTACGTACGCGAGTCGCCGCTCTTCACGCTCAAGGTGCGCGCCGACCTCGTCAGAAAACGCCTCGCGCCGCTGCAGCAATTCTTTGCGCGTCTCGGCACCGCGCCACGCGAACACCGGCAACTCCGCCGCATCGCCGCGCAATTCGTAGGGCAGCGCGCCGAGCGAGAGCCAGCCCGAGGTGCCGTCGCGCGGCTTGCTCGGCAACTCGTCGGTAACCATGCGCGGAACGACAACGTGGTCCCACTCCAGACCTTTCGAGCCGTGAATCGTGAGCACCTGCACGGTGCCCGGTTCGGGGTCTTCTGAGCGCGGTGACAGATTGTCGCGCCACTCGGCCTCGCGCAACCAGCCCAAAAAACCGCCCAAGGTCGCGTGGTCGGCGAGCGCGAGGTATCCGTCGAGAGCTTCGAAGAACGCATCGCGGGGCGCCTCCCCCATCGAGCGTGCGGGGTTCGCCGCCACCTCGATGTCGAGCATGAGCTCGTGCTCGACCGAGACCACGAGGTCGGGCAGATCGAGGGCGGTGCGACTGCGCAGGGTCGCGAAGGTGCGACCCGCATCCCGCAGCCGCTCGAGACCGACCGCGGTGAGGCCCTGCAGTTGCGAGTGGCCGTCGGGAGCGCTCGCGACGAAGTCGAGCGCATCAACGAGCGACACCCCGTCGGTGCGGGCGACGGATGCGCGCAGTGCCGCCTTGACCTCGTCACTGAAGGCGCGTTGCGCCAGGTCGCGGTCGCGCAACCAGGAGGCGATGCGGCTGAGGGCGTGCAGATCGGCAACGCCCATGCGCCAGCGGGGCCCCGCGAGCAATCGGACGAGCTCGGTGCCCGCGGCGGGGTCGTCGATAACCGAGAGTGCGCTGACGAGGTCGGCGATCTCAGGTTGTTCGAGCAGCCCGCCAATGCCGAGCACGTGCACGGGCACACCCGCGGCGCGAAGGGCCGCGAGAAACACGGGCTGGGTCGTGCGATTGCGCATGAGCAGCGCGGCGCTCGCGCGCACCGGGCGACCCTCGGCGTCGAGCGCGCCGGGCGCTGCACCCGGCGGCGCCTCGGCCACCCGCTCAGCAAGCCACGCGGCGACGACGCGTGCTTCGTCGTGCAGGGTCTCGTCAAACGACACGTCGATGGGCGCGTGGCTCGCGACGGGCGAGGGCTGCAGCGTCGCGACGGTAGCACCCCGCCGCCCGGCGAGCGGCGCGACGATCTCGTTTGCCGCGGCGAGAATCTGCGTGCCGTTTCGCCACGACGTGCTCAGTGAGTACCGGCCGACGGCATCACCACGCTCTGAGGTAAACCGCCCTGCAAAGTCGTCGAGGTTCGATGCGCTCGCTCCGCGCCAGCCATAGATCGACTGGTGCGGGTCGCCCACCGCCATGACGGGGGTGCCGCCGAAGAGCTCGGCGAGCAACCACGTTTGCGCGACGTTGGTGTCTTGATACTCATCGAGCAGCACGACGCGATAGCGATCGCGCAGGCCCTCGGCAACACCCGCGTGGCGGCGCGCGATCGAGAGCGCGAGGCTCACCTGGTCGGCGAACTCAACGTAGCCGTCACGCTGCTTCACTGTCTGCAGCTGCTCGACGAGGTCGACGATCGGCAGCGTGGCCCCGAGGGCCAACAGCTTCTCGATCTCGGCCCGGCGCTCAAACCGATCGCCCAGCGGCAGCTCACCCACGTGCAGAAACTCGGTGATGAGGCGGCGCACGTCAGCGATGTCCGCGTCATGTTCGGCCACCGCGTGAGCGAGGCGCAGCACGGTCGCGGTGATCTTGTCGATGCTGAGGTCGAGCGCGGCGAGACGTTCGTCGTGGGACGTCGCCACGAGCTCGCGAGCCAATTGCCACGCGCTCGCCTCGCGCAGCACGACTCCCTCGGGGTCGCGGCCGATGAGCACGGCGTGGTCGCGGTACAGGCTCGAGGCGAACGAGTTGTAGGTGGCCACGGTCGGTTGCGTGAACGCGTCAACGACCACGTTCGATTGGCCGAGCAAACCCGACGCGCCCAACTGCACGAGACGTCGACGGATGCGCGCCGCCAGCTCCCCGGCCGCCTTACGAGTGAACGTGAGGCCGAGCACGTGCTCGGGCGCAACGTGGCCGTTCGCCACGAGCCACAGCACGCGCGCGGCCATCGTCTCGGTCTTGCCCGAGCCGGCTCCCGCCACCACGAGCGCGGGCGCGAGCGGCGCCTCGATGACCGCTCGCTGTTCGTCGGTGGGCGTGTGCTGCCCCAAGGCCGCGGCGATCTCGACCGCACTGAACGTCATGCCCGTCGGCTCACTCATCGCCTGTCACCGGCCCGACGCGGTGAATGCGGTGCTCACGCGCCGCAAAATCGAATCGGTCAACCGTGCGCACGCCCGTGAGTCGCGCCACCGCGATCGCCGCAACGGCCTGACGCAGCCGCTCGCGAAAGCCCTCGAGCTGCTGCTCGTCGAGCGGACGCTGCACCGCTTCGCGGTACTCCGAACCCTTCGTGCCTTCGCGCACGTAGAGCAGCCGCGCGCCGCCCGCGTGATGCGGCAACCCCTCGAGCACCGAATCGAGCACGTCGTCGAAGGCGCCGTCGGCGTAGGCCAATTGGTAGGCCGCGAGCTGCGCGTGCTCGTCGATGTCGGCTTGCTTCGTGAGCGGTCGGCCCGTCTTGAGGTCGATGATGCGCACGCCGCCGTCGGCATCCACCTCAATGCGGTCGACGACACCCGTGACGCGCGCGCGGTCGACGACGGCCTCGAATCGCTGCTCAGCCGCGACGAGCCCGCGGCTCTCGGCCTCGGCGTCACGCAAATAGGCCGCGACCCCCACGGCGTAGCGCCGCGCGAGCCGACGCTGCTGGTCGGCGAGCCATGGCGACTCGAAGACGAGCTCGCTCCAGCGGCTCTCGATGGCGGCCCAGATGGCGTCGGCATCGGGCTGGTCGGCGTTCTCCATCGCCCAGTGCACGATCGTGCCGATACCCATCGCCGGACCCGTTTCGGCCGGAGCGATGCGGTCGAGAAACCAATCGAGGGGCGAACGCTCGATCGACTCCAGCTTCGAGGGCGAGAGCGCAACGGTCTCGTCGTCGGCAAACAGTGGCGCCTCGGTCGAGGGCCCGAACAAGCCCCACCACGAGTCGGGGTTCGCGCCGGGCACGCGCTCGGCGGCCAGTCGCGCGAGCGCCAGGGCAGCTTCGCTCCGGTCGCGGTCGCGGCCCACCCGCTCGTCGTCGACGAGTTCGCGCCGCAAACGACCCACGATGCGACGCAGTGACCGCGCGCGCACGGGCCGTGCACTCGAGGCGGCAATCGCGGCGTCGAGGGCCGCGGAGCCCTCGGCGCTCGCGTCAGCGTCAGAAACCCCGAGCGTCGCCGCGCGCTCGCGCCGCGCGTGTTCGCGCACGAGCGCGAAGAGTGCGCTCGGTTGTTCGTCGTCGCCGGCCGTCGCGGTCACGACGAGTTGCCGACGCGCACGCGTCGCCGCGAGCGTGAACATGCGCAACTCGTCGTCGAGCACGATGCGGCGCTCGTCGAGGTCATCGACGGGCAACCCGCGCGCGAGCCTGCTGATGAGCGGAGCGCCGAGCAGTGAACCGCGGACGCGCGTGTTGGGCCAGACCCCCTCGGTGAGCCCCGCGATGACGACGACGTCGGCGTCGAGCCCCGTCACGGCCGAGGGTGTTGCCACGAGAACGGCATCGTCGCCGCGCAACGGCGCGAGCAGATCGTCGCCCACATCACTGTCGAGCACGCGCGCGAGAAACGACTCGACCGTGGCGTCGGGCACCGTGTCAACGATCGTCGCCGCGGCCGTGAAGAGGGCCACGACGGCGTCGAGGGCACGATTGGCCTCGGCCGCCGCAACGCCGAACCCGGCCGCATCGCGGCGCCACACTTCGGCCACGTGCGACTCGCTCCACGCGAGCCAGAGCAACTCGTCGACCGTCGCTCCGGCCTCGTGCCGCACGCCGATCGTGTGCAGAGTGCGAGCCAGGCGCGCCGCGCGCCGGGCGATGGCGTGGTCGATCGTGGCCAGGCGGTCGGGCGCCGTGAGGGCATCCACCATCAGGTCATCGGCGCTGCGGTCGCCGCCGCCCGCGAGTTCTTCAGCCCGCAGGGCCCGACGCAAGCGGCGCAGCCCCACGCGATCGAGACCGCCGAGCGGCCCCAGCACCAGCTCGGTCGCCGCGGCTGCGTCGAGCAGCGCTCGCCCGACCCCCACCTCGACGTGCCGAATGAGAGCCCGGGCCGCCGGATGCTCGCGCAACGGTCGCCCCGCAGCCGTCGACTGCACCGGCACCTCGGCCTGGCCAAGCGCGCGCACGATGCCCGGAACCATGGTTGAGCTGCGCACGATGACGGCCATGCGGCCATAGGGAATGCCGTCGAGCAAGTGCCGCTCGCGCAACAGGTCGGCCACGAGCGTGCGCTCGCGCGTGGGGTTGGGCGCCTCGAGAGCCACGAGCGGGCCGCCCCACGAGTCGGGAATCGCGCGTGGGTCGTCGGCCTCAGCCATCACCGCCGCGAGGGCGCGCCGCTGAGTGCCCGCCGCCGCGGCGCCGATGCGACCCGTGATGTCGGCGGTGAGGCCGCGCAGTGCTGCGCCGTGCCGGTGCACGGTCGGCAGCACGATGGGCGAGGCATCACGCCAGCCCAGCAGCGCAGGCAGGTGCGCGAGGGCATCGGGCTCGGCGCCGCGAAAAGTGTTGGCGGCGAGATCGGGATCACCGAGCGCGATGACCGTCGCGCCCGTGGCCGCGAGCGCCGCGATGAGGTCAAACCCGCTGGGCGTTGCGTCGTGGGCGTCGTCGAGCACGACGAGCTGCGGAGCCGGCGGCATGCCCGCCACGGGGTCACGAACGAGCCCCACCGCGGCGCGCACGAGCTCGGCGGGGTCAAGCTGCCCCGGCCGCGATGCACCCAGGATGCGCCGGTATTCGTCGACAAAGTCGGCGACAGCGCCCCACGCCGGCACCGCCCGCTCGCGCGAGGCCGCCCGCAACTGATCGGTGCTCCAGCCGTGTTCGCTCAACCGCGCAATCGCATCGCGCAACTCGGTGCGAAACGTCGGCAAGCGCCGCACCTCGGGCCCCAGGTGTTCGGGCCATGACGGACCAGGCGATGCGGCTGCGCCGAGCACCTCATCGAGCACCGAACGATCGAGAAGTTCGGCAAGATCGGCATCCTGATCGGCACCACTCAACAGTCGCGGTTCGGCGAGTCCACCGAGCCGATGCGAGGCCGAAAGAACCGAAAAGGCGTAGGCGGCGACCGAACGGGCAAGAGGTCCCGGCAGTGCTCGGGGCGGAACCTGATGCGCCTCAGGGGGCTCGGCCGCCGCGAGCCGCAGGGCGAGGCGATCGCGCAGGGCCGTCGCCGTGCGCCGCGACGGCGTGAGCACGAGCACCCGTGCGGGGTCGAGGCCGTCGTCGAGCACGGCAGCTGCTACGAGCTCAACGATCGCCGTGGTCTTGCCCGACCCGGGCGCGCCGAGCACGACGGCGCCGCGCGTGCGGCGAGCATCTACCACCTGCTGCTGCCCGGCATCGAGGCGCACGGGCATGACGTCGACCCGCGGCAGTGCGGCGTCGAAGGTGGTCACAGGGCCACGCTACCGGCGCTCGCCGACAGCGCCGAGGGCCGACGGCACGCGGGGTGCGCCCTCAGTGAACACGACGGCTCGGCGCGAGACCGCCGGGTACGCTGACGATCGTGGACATTCGCATCGGTATTCTCAACAGCCCCCGCGAGCTCGCCTTCGAGACTTCGGAGTCGGCCGCTGACATCACGGCCGCGATCACGGCCGCCATGGAGAAGGGCGCGCCTGTCGTGAGCCTGACCGACAGCAAGGGCAAGCTCTACCTCGTGCCGACGGCCGCCATCGGCTATGTCGAGATCGGCAGCGACTCGGCGCGTCGCGTCGGGTTCGTCGGCTAGACCCCTCGCACTCCCCGGCCGCAGAGCCGCTACGCTCGCAAGCATGGAACTGCTCTTCGTCACGGTCATCGGCGCGGCTATTTCGCTCGGCGTTCGCTACGTCGTTCCCGGGCGCCAGGCGCACGGCCTCTTGCTCGTGCCCCTCGCAGGTGCGGCCGCAACCGCCGCCGCGTGGGCCATCTGCGTGTGGATCGGCCTGCCGTTCGACGGAGGCTGGATCTGGGTCATCGCGCTCGTCGTCGGCCCGCTCGTGGCTATCGCTCTCGCCCTCACGCTGCCCAAGCGCCGTGAACAAGCAGACAGCGAACTGCTCGAGCGCCTCATGAAGCCGAGCACGGCCGTCAAGGCCTAGCCCTCACAGTGGATGCCGCGCGCTAGCCAGCGAACGTGCGAACCGCGACGCCGCCGAGGCTGATGAGCGTCACGATCGCGAGCGCGATCATCATGATCGAGTAGTCGCGGCGCAGCGCCACGGCGAGCGCCGACACAACCACCCCGGCCGTCATCACGATGGCGAACACGAGCACGGGGATTCGCACCGACTCATCGATTCCCCACGCGGTGGTTGCCCAGATGAGGCCGCTTTGCAGCAGGTTGAGGGCGGCACCCGCGACGAGCATCCCGAAACCCCACCACCCGAGTCGAGTGCGCGGAAGGGTGCGGAAGCCACGGGTGGGAGGTGTCGTCGACACGGGTTCTCCTATGCCGTGAGCCCGAGGCGATCCATGCGCCGCGTGTGCTCAGAGATGAGTTCGGTGAAGACGGGTTCGATTTGCTCTTCATCGCGCGCCGGGTCATCGTGCATGACGAGGGCCGACCGCGCCTGAAGCATTGTGTCGCCGACCAGTCGACGGCACCACAGCGCAAGGCGCGACGAGAGCTTGGGGTTCGTCGCGATCGCGCGCTCGATGATGCGATGCACCGGATTCTGCAGGTCTCCGAGCGTCAGAGCCTCGGTCACGCGTGCGCGCAGGTCGCCCTGCAGGCCTGCGGCGAGCTGCACCCAGAAGTCGGTGAGAAAGCCGATCGTGACGTGGGCACTCGCGACTTGCTCGTGCCATTCGCCGCCGCGCGTGCGCCGCTCGAACTCTTCGACGCCCTCGAGGTGGGGCTGCATGACATCACTGCGATCAAGCTGCAAGCGCTCGATCTCGGTCGACAACGCGAGGTAGCGGGTGAGAACCACGCCCGATACGCGCGCAAGAGCATCTTTATCGGCAACACGCGGGGCGTTTGTCATGGCGGTCGTGAGCTGCTCAATAAAGACGAGGTGCAGCGCAGCGCAGTGCCCGAGAAAGACATCAGGGGCCGGTGCCAACTCGCCAAGATCAACCTTGAGGGCCGCCGCCGCCGTGTCGCGCGGGGTCAGGGTCGGCGCCTCGACGCGAGGGCGCTGCCGTCTGAACCACGAAGCCACGCGCCCAGCCTAGGCGATGGCCCCGCCGAAGAGCACCCGGCGGCTAAACTGGCCTTCACTTCTATACAACGACAGGCGACACACACTCGTGACTTTCACTGACCTGGGCATTGAGCCCGACATGGTCGAGGCTCTCGCGGCCAAGGGCATCATCGAGCCCTTCCCGATTCAAGAGCAGACCATTCCCCTCGCCCTGAGCGGCCAAGACATCATCGGCCAGGCCAAGACCGGCACGGGCAAGACCTTCGGCTTCGGCCTTCCGCTCATCCAACGACTCGGCCTGCACCCCGAGCCGGGCGTCAAGGCGCTCGTCGTCGTTCCCACGCGCGAGCTGTGCGTTCAGGTGACCGAAGACCTCGAGACCGCCGCCGTCAACCGCGACGTCAAGATCGTCTCGATCTACGGCGGCAAGGCTTACGAGGGCCAGATCGAGCAGCTCAAGGCGGGCGCACAAATCGTCATCGGTACGCCCGGCCGCTTGCTCGACCTCGCCAGCCAGCGCCTGCTCTCGCTTGCCAACGTCGAAGTTATGGTGCTCGACGAGGCCGACAAGATGCTCGACCTCGGCTTCTTGAGCGACATCGAGAAGCTCTTCGCGCAGACCAAGCCCACGCGTCACACGATGCTGTTCTCGGCGACGATGCCGGGCCCGATCGTGGCTCTCGCGCGCCGCTTCATGTCGAAGCCCATCCACATTCGCGCGACCGACCCCGATGAAGGTCTCACGCAGGCCAACATCAAGCACGTCGTCTACCGCGCCCACGCGCTCGATAAAGACGAGGTTGTAGGCCGCATTCTGCAGGCCGAGGGTCGCGGCAAGACGGTCATCTTCACGCGCACCAAGCGCGCGGCCGCCAAGCTCGTCGAAGAACTCAACGATCGCGGGTACAACGCCGCGGCCGTGCACGGCGACCTCAATCAAGAGCAGCGCGAGCGCGCCATGGCGGCGTTCAAGGCGGGCAAGAAAGACATCTTGATTGCCACGGATGTCGCGGCTCGCGGCATTGACGTCAACGACGTCACGCACGTCATCAACCACACGGTTCCCGACGACCACGACACCTACCTGCACCGCGCCGGCCGCACGGGTCGTGCGGGCAAGACGGGCATCGCCGTGACGTTCGTCGACTGGGCCGACATGCACAAGTGGGCGCTCATCAACCGCGCGCTCGAGATGAACCAGCCCGAGCCCGTCGAGACCTACTCGTCGTCACCGCACCTCTACACCGACCTCGACATTCCTGAGGGTTCGAAGGGCCGCCTGAAGTCGACCCCGATTCCCAAGGTTGAGCGTGAGGCCTCGCACCCGCCGCGCGAGCGCAGCCGCTCGGGCAGCTCAAGCGGGCGGGGCGATTCACGCGGGTCTGGTTCGCGCGGCACCGCATCGGGTGGCTCCAGCACCGCGGGGCCCGCCGCCACGAGCGAACCGCGCGCCGAAGGCTCGGGCACACCTCGGCGCCGCCGTCGTCGTCGCACGGGTGGCTCGGGTGCAGGTGGCGCGAGCGCGGGTTCTGCGCCCACCGGAGAGTAGCCTGACGGGGCTCCATCGCCGAGCTGCATCCACTATTCCCCTCGCGGGAATGGCCGGGGTGCGGAGTAGGTTGGGTTGCCTATGCCTGCCACCGCACCCACCTCCACCGGCGCCCCCGCCATGCCCGGGCTCGACGCTGCCGCAACCGTCGCGCGCGACCGCACCGTCATCGGCCTGCTCATCGGTTCGGTGTTCGTCGTCATTCTCAACGAGACCCTCATGGGCGTCGCGATTCCGGTGCTCATCGAGTCACTCACAATCACGGCATCCCTCGCCCAGTGGCTGACCACGGCGTTCATGCTGACGCTCGCGGTGATCATCCCCATCACGGGCTTCTTGCTCCAGCGATTCTCGACTCGCTCGATGTATCTCGTTGCCATGTCTCTTTTCACGGTTGGCACCGTTCTGGGCGCCATCGCGCCGGGGTTCGAGGCGCTGCTGGTCGCCCGTATTGTGCAAGCGAGCGGCACGGCCATCATCTTTCCCATGCTCTTCACGACGGTGTTTGCCCTCGTGGCCCCCGAGCGACGCGGTCGCGTGGTCGGCACGATCTCTACTGTCATCGCGGTGGCTCCCGCGCTCGGCCCCAGTCTTTCGGGCCTGATTCTGAGCTTTGCTGACTGGCGGTGGCTCTTCATCACGATGCTGCCGATTGCGGTCGCGGCCCTCGTGATTGGCGCGGTGCGCATGGTCAACGTGGGTGAGTTGCGCCCCGCGCGACTGGATGTTCTCTCCGTGCTCCTCTCAATTCCGGGCTTCGGCGGCCTCGTGTTCGGGCTCGCCGAATTCGGCGAGGCCGGCCGCCAACCCGCAGAGCAGGCAGCGTCGACCACGGCGACGGCCGGCATCGCGCTCGCGATTGGACTCGGCTCGCTCGCCCTCTTCGTATGGCGTCAGGTCGTACTGCAGCGCACCGACGGCGCCCTGCTCGACTTGCGCACGTTCGCCGAGCGGCAGTTCGCGATCTCGATCGCGATCGTCACGGTCGCGTCGATGGCGCTGTTCGGAGCCATCATTCTCATTCCGCTCTTCGTGCAAGACGTCATCGGCGCGAGCGCCCTCGTGTCGGGCCTCGTCATCCTTCCGGGAGCCCTGCTCCAAGGTCTCATCGCGCCCTGGATCGGTCGCCGTTACGACGCCGTCGGTCCTATGTCGCTCGTGATCCCGGGCTCGATCTTGCTCGCGGGCTCGCTGTGGGGAATGGCGCTCTTCACCGCGACGACCCCGCTGTGGCTCATTGCGTTCGTCAACATCGGGGTGAGCCTGGGCCTGGCTTTATTGTTCACGCCTCTGCTCACGAACGGGCTCTCGGCCCTGTCGCCGCAGCTCAACTCGCACGGTAGCGCGATCGTGGGCACGGTTCAGCAGGTTGCCGGCGCCGCGGGCATCGCCTTGTTCATCTCCGTGGCAGCAGCGTTCGGTGGAGGAGGCGCAGAGGTGGCGTCAGTCACTGCCGACGGCGTGCGCGCCGCATTCACGGTCGGCGCGATCATCGCGACGTTCGTGATTCCTGCGGTGTTCTTCGTGCGGCGCACCCCGGTTCCCGCTGGCGGGCCGGGCGCACATGGCGGCCATGACACCTCTGACTCGGCATAGTCTCTGCAACGGCCAACTATTCTGAGCGAGTGAATGCCGCTCGACACCGCGCCGCGATGCTGTCGGTCGGGGTCGTCGCCCTGTTGCTCGCGGGGTGCGCATCACCGACCCTGCCGCAGGGTCGAGCCGTCGCCAACCTCTCGGGCCTCGAGCAAAAGGACGTTCTGGCGATCGACAAGAAGACCGAGCTGAGCGACGAGCTACTCAAGAGCCTCACCAGTACGACGTTGCCGGGATGCTCCGCCGCGATTGCCGTGCGCGGCGAGCTCGTCTGGGCCAACGCGCGCGGGCTCGCCGACCTCGAGTCGAGCACGCCACTCACGACGAGCACCCGGTTCGACATCGCGTCGATCTCAAAGCAGTTCACGGCCACGGCGGTGTTGCTGCTGCAGCGCGACGGATTGCTCTCACTGAGCGACCCCGTATCGCTCTACGTCGGCGGGCTCCCCCGCTGGGCCGACGAGGTCACCCTCGACGCCCTCATGCACCACTCGGCGCGGTTGCCCGACTTTCGCATCGCGCTCGAAGACCGTGGACTCGGCTTCACGACAGATGTCGACCAGCAAACCACTCTCGTCACGATCGCGCGCGAGCGTGATCGTGAGCCGGGCGAGGGCTACTACTACTCCAACACTCACTACGTGTTGCTGGCCGCGGTTGTCGAATCGGTGAGTGGCCAGTCGCTCAACGACTTCTTGCAGGAGCGCGTGTTCGGGCCTCTCGACCTCGACATGGTGATCGCTCCCACGCAGCTCGGCGATGGCATTGCGACGTCGTATGAGGTTGACCTCGCCGTTCAGCGCGGTGCTTGGGCCGCCTACGGTCACACGGGCATCATCACGACTCCCATCGACCTCGCCCTGTGGGGCGATGAGTATCGCGACGGCGAGATCGTGGCTGACGACTTCGCGATCGGGGCCATCACCGATGGCGACGGGGCGCTCTACGGCGCCGGCATCTACCTCAACGACGATGGCACGCTGTCGCACTCGGGTCGGTGGGGTGGTTATCTCTCGAACTTTCGCGTCTCGGTCGATCGCGAGGTTGTGATGGCCGTGGCGTGCAACGGCCGCGGTGCCCCGCGCGCCGACCTCGCCAACGGGCTGTGGTCGCTGTGGACCGACCCCGCCGAGACGCCGAGCCCCTGAGGTTCTGCGACTACGCGCGCACGGGCTCGACCCCGCGCGTCGCGGCGATGAGCCGCTCAAGAGCCGCGGGCGTCGTCGTGTTCTCGGCGAGCCGGTTGGGTTTGCCCTCGCCGTGATAGTCGCTCGACCCCGTCATGACGAGGTCAAACTGCGCGGCGAGCTCGATGAGCCGCTCGCGGCCATCGGGAGTGTTCTCGCGGTGGCCGACCTCGAGGCCAACGAGTCCGGCGTCGACCAAGCGGGCGAGCGAGTCGCCATCGACGACCGCCTCGCGGCCGCGTGTTGCGGGATGCGCGAGCACGGGGGCGCCGCCGGCTTCGGCGATCATCCGCACGCCATCCAAAACCGTGGGCGCCTCGTGCGGCAGGTAGTAACCGCCCGAGAAGTGCAAGATCGACTCGAAGGCCGCAGAGCGATTGGGCACGATGCCGCGCGCCACGAGGGCGTCAGCGATGTGCGGGCGGCCAATCGAGACGCCTCCACTTTGGGCGAGCACGTCGTCCCACGTGACGTCGAAGTCTTCTGACAAACGCGCGACCATGCGCTCGGCGCGGTTGAGGCGATCGTCGCGCGTGCGTGCCGTCTCGCGCACGATCGCCGTGTCGTTGGGGTCGAAGAGATACCCGAGCACGTGCACGCTGCGCCACTCGTGACGCGTGCTGAGCTCGATGCCGCGAATGACCTGCAGCCCGCTGCCCGCCGCCGCCGTGAGCGCTTCGTCCCACCCCGCGGTCGAGTCGTGGTCGGTGATCGCGACGGTGTCGAGGCCCGCCTCAATCGCCGCGCGAATCAGCTGGGTGGGTGTCTCGGTGCCGTCGCTGACGCTGCTGTGTGTGTGCAGGTCGATCGGGCCGCGCGTCATAGGGCCATGCTACGGGCGGGATGCTGTGCCGATCGCCGCGCTCGGCGCGAGCATCCGTGGCCTCAGCCCCTTCCGAAACACGGCCGATAGGCTCGCTGAACCATGATCCGACGCTTTCTCGCCGCCGCTGTGATCGTGGGGGTGGCGGCCGCGCTGCTGGTCATCGCGTGGCCCAACCTGTTCGGGCTTGCCGAGGCTCCGGTTGTCGCGCAGCTCGTGTCGCTTCGCGCGCTCGGCGCGACCGTGGCGATCATGGTGGCGTTCACCCTCGGGCTGCTCGCCATGCTGTGGGCAGGCGCCCGCCGCTTTCTCGCAGCGCTCGCACTTCTCGCGGTGCTCTTTGCCGGCCTCAACGTGGCCGTGCTCTCGACGCGCGGTTTCGGTGACGAATCGTTTCCGACGCGTGCCCCCGCCGAGCTCTCGGTGCTCAGCTGGAACACGCTCGGTGATGCCCCAGGCGCCGAACGCATTGCCGACCTCGTGATTGCCGAGCAAGCCGACATTGTCGTGTTGCCTGAGACCAGTCAAGACACGGCGGTCGCCATCGCTGAACTCACGCGCGCCGAGGGTCGCCCCATGTGGGTCTATTCGATTGCCTTCGACTACATCGCGAAAGCCCGCTCGACGAGTGTGCTCGTCTCGGTTGACCTGGGCGAGTACACGGTCGATGACTCGGTGGGCAACACCTCGGTGGTGCCGAGTATCGTGCTCCGACCCGTCGATGGCACCGGCCCGACGATTATCGGCGTGCACCCCGTGGCACCGCTTCCGGGAGAGCTGTCGAACTGGCGCTCTGATTTGCGCTGGATCGACGACGTGTGTCGCGGCGAACAGGTCATTCTGGCGGGCGACCTCAACGCCACGGCCGACCACTTTCGCATCGTCGACCCCGAGGCCGGTGTGGCGGGCCTCGGCTTTGGCGACTGCCTCAACGCCGGGCTGTTGACAGGCAACGGCGCCGTCGGCACCTGGCCCACGCGCCTGCCGCCCCTGTTGGGCGCGCCGATCGACCACGTCTTCGTCACACCCGACATCTCGGTAACCGGGATGCGCGTCATCACGACAGAAGACGGCAGCGGCAGCGACCACCGACCCGTCGTCGCGCGGCTGATTCTCGAGTAGCGGCGGGTGGGCCCATGCCCAGTGCCAGAATGAAGGCATGACCGACGGCAAGGATGCCCCCCGCGCGACCGAGAACCGCTCGACCACTCCGTCGAGCGACACGTTTCGGCAGTACATCTCGAGCAACTGGGCCGAGCGGCCCGCGCGCGCGGCCTCACAGCGCCCCGTCGCCGACCGCGCCGCTGAGCGCCGCGGCCGCCTGTCGGCGCTCTACCCGGGTGTGCGCCTCGTGCTGCCCGCCGGCCCCGCGAAGCAACGCTCGAACGACACCGACTACCCCTACCGCGCGCACTCGGCCTTCGCACACCTGACGGGCTGGGGCGCTGACACCGTGCCCGGCAGTGTGCTCGTGCTCGAGCCTGCGGGCGATGGCCACACCGCCACGCTCTACTTTCGCGAGGGCGCGGGTCGCGACTCGGACGAGTTCTACGCCAATCCCGAGATCGGTGAGTTCTGGACGGGCCCGCGGCCCTCGCTCGCCGACGTCGCGGTCGATCTCGGGATCGCCACGGCGGGGCTCGCGGAGCTCGACGAGGCTCTCACCGCCGACGCGCTCATCGTGCGCGAGGCCGACCGAGCACTGACGGATGCACTCGACGCCGCCCGCTTGCTCGCCGGCGCCGCCGAGATCGACACCGTGCGTGATGACGAGCTCGCCCGCGACCTCAGCGAGCTGCGGCTCGTGAAAGACGCCTTCGAGATCGCCGAAATGCGCCGGGCTGTTGCGGCAACGCAACAGGGCTTCAACGACGTCATCGCCGACCTGCCCCAGATCGTCGCCCACGCGCGCGGCGAGCGGTTGGTCGAAGGCACCTTCAACCGCCGGGCACGCGCCGACGGCAACACCGTCGGCTACGACACCATCGCCGCGAGCGGCGCGCACGCGTGCATCTTGCACTGGACCCGCAACGACGGGCCCGTCGTACCGGGCGACCTCATTCTCATCGACGCGGGCGTCGAGCTCGAGAGCTACTACACGGCCGACATCACCCGCACGCTTCCGGTGTCAGGAACCTTCACCGACGTGCAGCGTCGGGTGTACGAGGCCGTGCGCGAGGCGGCTGACGCGGCGTTCGCGATCGTCAAGCCGGGCATCCGCTTCACAGAGGTTCACGCGGCGGCTATGGCGGTGATCGCGGCGAAGACCGCCGAGTGGGGGCTCTTGCCCGTCTCGGCCGAAGAAAGCCTTGCGCCCGACGCGGGCTACCACCGCCGGTACATGGTGCACGGAACCTCGCACCACCTCGGGCTCGACGTGCACGACTGCGGCCAGGCGCGACGTGAGTTCTATGCCGACGGCCTCGTCGAGGCCGGCATGGTCTTCACGATCGAGCCGGGCCTCTACTTTCAACCCGACGATCTCACGGTGCCCGAGGAATACCGCGGCATCGGCGTACGCATCGAAGATGACATTCTCGTCACGGCCGATGGGGCCGAGAACCTCTCGGCGGGCATTCCGCGCACGGCCGATGAGGTCGAAGAATGGATGCGCGGGCGCTAGTCGTTCGCTGCGGGGGTCTTTCGAGCCGACGATTTCTTCTTCGGCTCATCAGCGGCAGGAGCCTCGGGTTCTGAGGCTTCGGCTGTCGGCTCGGCAGGGGCGACGGGAGGCAGCGGCGGGGGCCACGGAGACCCACCCGCGAGCGCCTGGCGCGCACGCGCCGTCTGGTTCGGGTCGATGATGATCTGATAGGTACTGGCGATCACCTGGTGCGTCGAGGTGAAGTCGCGCCGACGTCGGCCGATCGCATACGAGATGATGCCAAAGATCATGCCGAAGCCGGCACCGATGAGGCCCGCGGCAAGAACGGTTGAAAACTCGGGCGCGGGCGAGAACACAAAGATCAGCAAGCCAAAGAACAGGCCCAGCCACGAACCGCTGGCCGCTCCGCCGAGGGCCGCGCGCCCATACGACAGTCGACCGGTCACGCGCTCGACGGTCTTGAGGTCGCTACCGACGATTGCCATGCCGGTCACCGCGAAGTCTGCCTTCGCCAGGCGGTCAACGACCTTCTGGGCCTCGACGTATGACTCGTACTCCCCCAGCACGTCGCCGCGGGGCACCGTCGTCAACGATGAAGAACGACGCGTGAAAGGGCTCGAATTGCTCACCGGGCCATTCTGACAGTGCGGGATATGGTTGAGCCGTGAGCACCGCCAGAGTCTTCGTCGCGCGCCTGTCTGGGTGCGCCGTCTTCGACCCCGCGGGCGACCGCGTTGGTCGAGTTCGTGATGCTCTCGTGGTCTACCGCCGCAATGATCCGCCGCGCGTCGTGGGGCTCGTTGTCGAGGTTCCGGGCCGTCGTCGAGTGTTCCTTTCCATCGGCCGCGTCACGAGCATGCGCGACGGGCAGGTCATCACAACCGGTCTCATCAATCTGCGCCGCTTTGCCCAGCGCGGCGGTGAAGTGCGCGTGCTCGCCGAGCTCGTTGGCCGACGGGTCACGCTGCGCGACGCCGGCGGTGCCGCGACGATCGAAGACGTTGCCATCGTCGAATCAGGCCCTGGCGAGTGGACGGTCGACCAGCTCTTTGTGCGCAAGCCCCGCTCGAGCCCGTCGCCGTTTTCGAAGGGGACCACTCTTTTCGCCCGCTGGAGCGACGTGGTCGAAGATGCCGCCACCGACCAACCGCAAAGCGCCGAGCAGTTGGTGGCCGCCTACAACGAACTGCTGCCCGCCGACCTCGCGACCTCGCTGCTCGAGCTGCCCGAAGCGCGCCGCATCGAGGTGGCCGAAGAGCTCTCTGACGACCGCCTCGCTGATGCTCTCGAAGAGATGCCCGAAGCCGAGCAAGTGCAGATTCTGTCGCGCCTCGACGACGAGCGCGCGGCCGACGTACTCGACCAAATGGAGCCCGACGACGCCGCCGACCTCATCGCGCAGCTGCCGACCGTGCGTGGCGAAGCGCTGCTCGACCTCATGGAGCCCGAAGAGGCCGAAGACGTGCGCTTCTTGCTGTCGTACGACGCCGACACCGCGGGTGGTCTCATGACGACCGAGCCCATCATCGTCTCGGCCGACGCGACCGTGGCCGAAGGGCTCGCTCTCATTCGTCGGCACGAACTCGCCCCGGCCATCGGTGCGGCCATTTGTGTCACGCTGCCGCCCTATGAGCCGCCGACCGGGCGGTTCTTGGGAATGGTGCATTTTCAACGGATGCTCCGGTACCCGCCGCACGAACGCCTCGGCACTCTGCTCGACAAGAGTGTTGAGCCGGTGAGCCCCGAGACCTCGGCCGCCGAAGTGTCTCGCCGGCTGGCGAGCTACGACCTTGTCTCGTTGCCCGTCGTCGACGACGCCCACCGCTTGGTGGGGGTCGTGACGATCGACGATGTGCTCGACTACTTGCTCCCCGATGACTGGCGCAGCGCCGACAACGACTCGACGCCTGTTCCCCCGCGTAAGCGCGGCGCAACGGGCGTGAGGAGGGCCGGCAATGGCGCAGCGTGACGGTCGCGGCTGGTTCGGCCGCCGCAGTGCTCCCTCATCGACGGCCCGCTCTGATCGCCGCCTCGACTCACCCAAAGGCATTCGCACGCCTTTCGTGAGGCTCTCGAGTGGCAACGACCGCATGGGTCGGTTCTCTGAGGCCTTCGCTCGCGGCATGGGAACGCCGTGGTTTCTCGTGGGCATGTCGGTGTTTGTCACCGTCTGGCTCGTCTACAACACCGTGGCGCCCATCGATGCCCAGTTCGACCCGCGCGCGCTCAACTTCACGTTGCTCACCCTCATCTTGTCGCTGCAGGCCTCGTATGCCGCGCCCATGATTCTGCTCGCGCAGAACCGTCAAGACGACCGCGACCGCGTGCAGATCGAGCAAGACCGCCAGCGCGCTGAGCGCAACCTCGCCGACACCGAATACCTCGCGCGCGAGGTCGTCGCGCTGCGCCTGGCGATGAAAGACGTGGCGACGAAAGAGTTCTTGCGCTCTGAGTTGCGTGCTCTGCTCGACGAACTTGACCGCCGCGACGACGACAACGCCGCGCAAGCCGAGGCTGCCGCCGTCGACGACCTCGCGCGCAACGCCCGCGAGCAATGACGGCCGAGTCGGCGCCGACCGAGGCCGAGCAGCATCCGCTCGCGGTAGCCGTGCGCGCGGCGCTCGCGCGGGTCATCGATCCCGAGATTCGGCGGCCCATCACCGAGCTCGACATGGTTCCGCGCGTCAGCGCGCAGGGCGATCGCGTTGAGATCGATCTTCGGCTGACGATTGTCGGCTGCCCCGCCGCGAGCGCGATCGAGCGTGATGTGCGGGCCGCAGCATCCATCGTCGCGGGCGTTGGCGAGGTGGCGGTTGACGTCGGGGTCATGGATGCCGCGACGCGCGATGCCCTCATCACGCGATTGCGCGGCGACCGGCCGACGGGTCACCCGTTCACGGCCGACTCGCTCACGCGGGTCATCGCCGTCACGAG
>CALRWH020000019.1:0-27145 GCA_943371805.1 Pseudomonas synxantha
CGGCGGCCACGTGCTCCTCGCGCGGCGCCATCGGCCACGCGCGCTGGGTGTCTGCGCGTTGGGTGTCTGTGCGCACCTCCACCCCCACCTGATCCCTGCCGGCCGCCGCGAGTTTCTGTCATCAGCGTAACCGGGCGCGGCCTGGCCGCCGGCCGTCGAACGCGCACGACTACCGCGTGCTCACCGAGACGGTACGCGGCCGAGCCACTTGGCACCGCGGGCGCGGGTCATGGATGCGCGCTCAGCGCCGCCCGCGCGCGCCCATCACCGAGCGGCTCGAGCGAAACGCCATGATCGACACCACCGACACGGCCGACAGCACCGCCGCGAAACTCAGAAACGACCCGATCGACAGCACCGAGAACGCCGACCCAATCGAGCCGATCGACCCGACCGACCCCACGCTGCCCACCGACAGCACCGAGCCCGAGCTGCCCACGGACAATACCGAATTGCGCGAACGGATGCTCAGCAGCGACCCACTCGACCCGCGACGTTTCGGCATGGGTTCAGAGTAGTTGCGCGGTTCAGGCCGCGCCACGATGAGTCTGTGCACCTGCTGCAGGTTTACTCGAACCCCGCACCGGGGATCGTCTCACCTCAAGAGCTAATCTTCCGATCGACTTCACGAAGACGCCCACAGGATAACCGCGCGACCCTCCGGCGAGCCCGTCAGCTACGAGCGAACGAAACGGAACTCCTCGTTACTCATTACCTCGCTGTCCGCAACATCCGAATCGTTGCCCGAGAGTTCCAGGTCTCCCGAACGACTGTCGCACGCATCCTCACCGAACACGGAATTGACGCATCCCGCACGATGACCGACACCCATGTCGCCCTCGCCGCCGCGCTCTACGAACAAGGGCTCTCGAGCGCCGCGATCGGCCAGCGGCTGGGGTTCGACAACCACACGATTTTGAAGGCCTTGCGAGGCTGCGGTGTTGCGATCAGGCGGGCAGCCAGTCCGAGGCAAAAGGACCACACCGGAGGAGTCACCTAACCTGTCCGCATTCCCACCAGGGCCGGGTCGGCCCATGATGCAGTTGCGGGAACCAGCGCCCCGATCAGGAGGATCGCAACTGCGGTGACGTCAAGAGCGGTTCGTGATGCGGTGCCCACAAATGCGCCACCTCGCTAGTCGGGATGAGGCCGCCGATGATCGTGGCGGTTGCCGAATCTTCTGGTAGATGCATAGTATCTGCGTATGCAATTAGATACGCATATCCTTCGCGACTCGGAAGAGCCCCTCGTGCATCTTGCTGTCGAGATCTTCGGGATGCTGGCCGACGCGACCCGAGTGCGGCTGATCTTGGCGCTGAAGGACGGTGAGATGTCGGTGAACCATTTGGCAGACATCGTCGACAAGAGCCCGGCGTCGGTCTCACAACACCTGGCGAAGCTCCGCCTGGCCCGCATGGTCTCGACCCGGCAGCACGGGACCCGGGTGTTTTACAAGCTCGAGAACGAGCACGCGGTGGAGCTGGTCATGGACGCCATCCACCAGGCGGAGCACTCGCTCGAGCGCGCGCCCCGGCACCACCTCGCCTCAAAGACGGAGAAGTAGATGACCACCCCAGACGCACACGCCCACCCGCACCACGCCCAGGACCACGCGCACGACGCCCACGACCACCCGCACGACGCCCACGACGGCGTGAACGCGCACGCGCACGCGCACGCAGAGGAAGACAGCCACCCGCACCGGCATGACGACGCCGGGCATAGCCACGATGGCGAGCACGGCCACGCTCACCCGACCGGGGTGAAGGGCTTCCTCGTCGGCCTCTTCGTGCCCCACAGCCACGACGCATCGGACTCGATCGACAGCGCCCTCGAGGCGAGCAAGGAGGGCGTGCGCGCCTTAAAGATCAGCCTCGTGATCCTTCTGATCACCACGGCGCTGCAGCTCGTGGTCGTGCTATTCAGCGGCTCGGTCGCCCTGTTCGCCGACACGGTGCACAACTTCTCCGACGCACTGACGGCTGTCCCCTTGTGGATCGCCTTCGTGCTCGGCAGGCGCGCGGCCTCGCGTCGCTATTCGTTCGGCCTCGGCCGCGTCGAGGACCTCGCGGGCCTGTTCATAGTGGCAATGATCGCCCTCTCAGCAGTCATCGCAGCCTGGCAGTCCATCGAGCGGCTCATCAACCCGCAGCCGCTAAGCAACATCGGCTGGGTACTCGGCGCCGGCGTTGTCGGCTTCCTCGGCAACGAGATCGTCGCCGTCTACCGCATCCGAGTAGGCCGGCGGATCGGATCGGCCGCCCTCGTCGCCGACGGGGTCCACGCCCGCACCGACGGGTTCACCTCCCTGGCCGTGGTCTTCGGTGCCATCGGCGTGATCCTCGGGTTCCCGCTGGCCGACCCGATCGTCGGAATCGTCATCTCGGTCGCGATTTTCGTCCTGCTCATCGGCACGGTGCGGAGCGTCGGCCGGAGGCTTCTCGACGGCATCGACCCCGAACTGCTTGACCGTGCTGAGGCCGCGATCGCGGCCAGCCCCGGCGTCGTGTCGGTTGAGCGCGTCCAGCTGCGCTGGCTCGGGCACCGTCTCAGCGGCACCGCCACCATCCAGGTTGAGCACGGCGTCGAACAGAACGCCAACGCAGCGATCCGCACCAGCCTTGCCAAGGCACTACCCAACCTCGACGACATCGTCATCGAGAGCGTCACAGCGCCCCGCACTACGAGGTGAGCTGACCGACTCGTTAATGCCGACTTTGAGGCTTACAACAGTTACCTCGCACCCCTCGGCAGCCACGCTAGCGAGGACCACACCGGAGGAGTCACCTAACCTGTCCGCATTCCCAATTGGCCGAGAACAGCGTGCACTATCGATGCGTGCCTACTTCATCGCCTGGATAGACGACCGCCTCTGACGGTAGTCAACCCCTTCGTGAGCTCGCCACGGACGGTCGTGGCTGCGTGACGGGCTGACGGGGGCCTCTCATCGTGGTCTCACGGAGTGCTGAATACGGTCGGAACCATGACGAACTCAGCAATCGCGACGGACACCCTGTCGAAGTCGTATGGAAACACGCTCGCCCTTGACGCGCTGACCCTCGAGGTCGCCGCGGGAGAGGTGTTCGGACTGTTGGGCCATAACGGCGCCGGCAAGACGACCACGGTCAACGTGCTCACCACGCTGCTCGGGCCCACCTCGGGCACTGCGGAGGTGGCGGGGCACAGCGTCACCGCCGATGCCATGGGTGTTCGGCGGTCGATCGGCTACCTGCCTGAGAACGTGCAGTTCTACGACAATCTCACGCTCATGGAGAACCTGCGGTTCTTCGCCGAGCTGTCGGGCCTGCGACGCCCGGACCAACGCATTCGCGATGTGTTGCGCATCCTCGATTTCGAGGGACGCGACCGCCAGCGAATGGGCACTTTCAGCAAGGGGATGCGCCAGCGCGTGGGGATCGCGCAGGCGATCCTGCACGCACCGTCCGTGCTGTTCCTCGACGAGCCGACGTCTGGTCTGGACCCGGAAGGGGTGCGTACTCTGCGCGAGACGATCGTGCGCCTGAACTCCGAGTTCGGCATGACGATCTTCATGAACACCCACTTGCTCTCCGAAGTGACCAAGACGTGCACCAGCATCGGAATCCTGCGGGGCGGCACGCTCATTCATCACGACACTCTGGCGAAGACCCTCTCCAACTTCCCGGGTGAGGGATCCCTGGAGGAGATCTACTTCCAGCTCGAGTCGGAGAAGGTCTCGTGAACACGTTCCTGGTGAGCGCTCGGCACGAGATGCTCAACACGCGGCGTGCTCGAACCGCCCACATCCTCCTCATCGTCTTCATCGGCATGGTGATCGCTTCATCCGTGATCGGGTGGGTCACGAACGAGACCGTCACGGGCGTCTACGAGAAGGTAGTCGCCGACGGTCTGACCACGGCGCCGAATCCGTTCGCCGGTGTGAGTCCGCTGTACTACGCCCGCAACGCCGTGATCTACGTGCTGCTGATCGGCTCCCTCATGGCGATCGTGCTCGGGGTGCAGGCCACGTTGCGTGACCGCAAGGCCGCCACCGTCGACCTGGTGCTCAGCCGACCGGTTGCCACTCCAGCCCGACTGCTGGGTCAACTCGCCGGGCTTTCGGTGGTGCTCGCGGCCGTAATCACCATCAGCTTCTCCGTTAGCTGGCTGATCATCAGCATCATCAACGGCGCTCCGCTCGGCTGGGATGACACGGGGCGGGTCATCGCCTTCGGACTGCTGTCGTGGGTGCTTCTGACGATCTTCGCCCTTCTGGGGATGCTCACCGGACTGCGAAGCAAACAGGAGACCACAGCGCTGCTCGTACCGTTCGTGATCTGGAGTGCCGTGGCTTTCGTTCTCCCGCAGATCGGAACGGCGGCCCGCCCGGTCTCACTACTCAATCCCGTTCCGGCCGTGGCGTCTACGGGCGGCTACTTCGACGTCGTGTCCGCGTTCACCGGTCCGCTCTCGGTGACCGAGCAGTTCAAGTTCGCGTCCAGCATCATCCTGCACGACCCGAACGTCACGGGTGAGGCGACGGTGAGCATCCTCATCCTCCTCGCCTTCTTGATCGTCATGTCGGTCGTCGTCGTGCTGACTCCGCGCAATCGAATGAGGAGTGGTCTCCATGAGTAGCACCTGGGTCATCGCCGGCAAGGAACTGTTGGATCTGCGCCGGGACCGGCTGTTCGCTGTGCTCATCGGATTCCTCGCGATCGCGACGCTGATCTCCGTGGGGGTCGCCGCGGCGAGCTTCGGAACCGAGTTGGATGCCTACAACCTGTATGTGCAGCAGCTCGCTGCCAGCGGCAGCACGACTGCCCCCGCGGCTCCGCAGCTCTTCCCGTTGCAACTGTTACGCGGCGGGGTGGAGTACCTCGAGATCCTCGGCGCGCTGTTCGCCATCGTTCTCGGCTACGGCACCGTGGCCAAAGAGAAGTACCGGGGAACCCTGCAACTGTTGCTGAGTCGGCCGGTCGGCCGCTTCGCGATCCCGGCCGGCAAAGTGCTCGGGCTCGCCGTGGTGTGGCTTGTCGTGGTCGCGGTGCTGACGCTGCTGACGACCCTCGCCATCCTCGTGATCGGCAGCGCGCCGTTGCAGGGGATCGACCTCGTGAGGATCCTCATCGGTGCGGTCGTGGCGTGGGTGTATCTCGTGTTCTGGAGCTCGCTGGCGATCGGGATCACCGCTCTCTCGCCCCGGTTGAGCACCGGTCTGATCGTGTCCATTGTGGTGTGGTTGGCCTTCGTGCTGATCATCCCGCAGATCGGCGACACGATGGATCCCGACAACCAGGTTCCCGGCGGACTGTTCGCCGCCCTGCAGATCCAGAAGCCGGACGAGTTGAAAGTGCTGGCGAATTTCGCGGCCTTCGACGGCATCCGCAACGGTCTGGAGGTCTCCTCGATCACCAAGCACTTCGAGCGCCTCTCCTTCGCATTCCTGGGCATCAAAGACAAGTACAACCAGCTGCCCCTAGGCCTCGTGTGGGCCGACATGTGGGGTTATGCCATCACGCTCGCGGCGGCGGCCTTCGCCTCCGTGACCTTCGCCGTCGGGGTTACCACTCGGCGCAATCTGCAAAGGAAGATCTCATGAACCGACGACTGCTTGTTCCTATCGCCTTGGTGGCGTCCCTGACGGTTGCGGGCTTGGCTGGTTGCCAAGCCGCGGTTACCGCTCCGGCCAGCTCCTCAGCCGCGTCAGGCTCGACGACAACAGCGGTCCTCCCTGTCGACTCGAACCCCATCGTCAACGCGAGCACCGTTGCGGGGCTCACGATTGTGTCAGCCGCTGCCGAAGACAACGTCGACCCCGTCACGAATGCGGCAATCGACGACCGGCTTCAGGTGACCGTGCGCAACGACACCACCAGCGAACTGACCTCGTTCGAGGTCTACTACGTGATGACGGATGTAACGACTGGGCAGAGCGAGGCCTACTACCAGGCGCTCCCCGGCTTCACCCTGGCCGCTGGGGCGACGGGTACGCTGTCGTTCGACGGTGAGAGCGGACCGGGCCACTTCCCGGAGAACACATTCAGCCTGTACCGCAGCTCCAAGAATCAGGTGGACTTCACGATCGAGGTCAGCGCCGCCGGGGTCCAGGTGGCCAACGCCACCGCCACGAAGGGATCGGGTGAAGGGGATGCCGCAGACTAATCCGGCACTGAGAGCCTGCCCGTGAAGCTCCTTATCGTGGAGGACGACGTCCGCATTGCGGACGTCGTCCGCCGCACACTCTCTGAAGCCGGCTACGCGGTCGACGTCGTGCACACCGCACCTGCCGGGGTTGAGGCGTTCGAGATCGAGACCTACGATCTCGTCGTCCTCGACCTGATGCTGCCTGGCCTGCCTCGAGGCGGCATGGACGTGTGTGCCCGCATCCGCGAACTCAACCATGACATCCCCGTGCTGATGCTGACGGCGCTGGATTCGACGCGCAAAAGGGTCGAAGGGCTAGATGCTGGGGCCGATGACTATCTCGTCAAACCTTTCCACCTCGTCGAACTTGTCGCCCGCGTTCGTGCGCTGCTTCGGCGGGCGCCGCGGGCGCATGCGCCCATCCTCACTGCACAGGGCGTCGCCCTTGACCCGGCGACGCGCACGGCGACGAGGAACGGCCGCGTGATCGTTCTGACGGCGAAGGAGTTTGCCGTGTTGGAGTACCTCATGAGCAATGCTGGCCACATCGTCAGCGCGAGTGAGCTCATCGATCATGCGTGGGACAGCAATTACGACGGCTACAGCAATGTCGTACAGACCTACATTCGCTATGTGCGGCAGAAGCTGACCGTGGCGGGCGAGACCGACGTAATCGAGACCCGCCGCGGCGCCGGCTATGTGATTGCAGCCGACCGATGATTTTCCGCCGCGCCCTGATTCGGCTGACGCTGACGTACACGATCGTGCAACTGGTGTTGTTCGGCGCGTTCGCGCTCGGGGTGTACGCCTATGTCACGGGAACCTTCGACTTCGACGCGGCAATCGAAGACGGAGAGTCATCACTCGATGTCGAGCAAGCTTTTACGAATCTGCGCACTGGCCTCATCGCGGGGTATGCCCTTCTCGTGCTGTTTCTTCCTGTCTCGAGTTACGTCATGGCGCGGGGAGCCCTGGCTCCGGTTCAACGAAGTTATGAACTTCAGCAGCACTTCGTCGATGCGGCATCGCACGAATTCCGTACCCCTCTCAGCGTCGTGCAGGGAGAACTCGAGTTGGCGCTCTCTCGTTCCCGTACGGCCGCCGAATATCGAACGGCGATAGCGACCGCTCTCGCCGCGACAGAGGGTCTCAGCCAATTGACCGGTGATCTCCTCATGCTGACGCGAGGAAACACTCACGAGTTAGAAGAGTCATTCGTCGCTGTCTCGCTCAACGACCTTGCCCGCACGATTGTCGACTCGCACACGACGGAAACAGTGCGACTGTCGTTGATCGACGACGACCCCGTGGCGGTCTACGGTTCACCGGAGCTACTGCGGCGCGCAGTCTCGAACCTGGTCGACAACGCCCTAAAATTCAGTGGCCGCGAGGGCACGGTCGTATTGACCGTGTCGAGCGCGGGCAAGTTCGCTGAGCTGACCGTGCGTGATAACGGGGTCGGGATGACCGAAGCTGAGTCAGCACGCGCCTTTGATCGTTTCTGGCGCGCCCAAAAGTCTCGAACAACCCCCGGCTTCGGTCTCGGGCTGCCGCTGGTGCGACAGATTGTGATGGCCCACCACGGTCAGGTCAGCGTCGAGTCGGCGGTGGGCGTGGGAACAACCGTCACTCTGGTCTTTCCGGTGATGCTGCCGTGACGCCCTGCTTCGATTTCGGGTCTCTCACGCTCCCCTCACGCGTCCCTCCCTACCGTGGAACACACGCCATGCAGCTCGCATGGCGCAGCTCCACGAAAGGACAAGACCATGCAGAAGACCGCAAAGGTCGCCGCCGGCTCCGCAGCTGCGCTCGCGATCCTCATCGCCGGAGGCGTTGCTCTGGCAATGCCCGCTCAGGCGGCCCCGGCCGGTAAGTCGGTCTCGGTCGTCGAGCCCACGGACGCGACCGACTCTGACAACGTTCAGGACGAGGTCGAAGACGGCACCGACGACGGCACCGAGGTTGAGGACGGCGCCGAGGTCGAAGACGGCACGGACGACGGCGAGATTGCCGATGACAACGAAGGGTCCGACGAGTCAGAGACGGAAGACACCAGCGATGACATCAACGGTGTTGAGGTCGAAGACGGCCACCAAGACTGACGCGTGAACCGTGGGGGCCGGCGATAAACGCTGGCCCCCAGTCTCGTGCCACCCTCCCATCGACTCCTACGAGGCCTCCACCATGAGCTCACTGAACCGCACGTCGGGCACCCCGCCCATCGGTGCGTTCTTCGGCGCCCTTGGTCTCACGTTCGTCGTGCTCACCGGCGTGATTATCCGATCCACGTGGCAGAACCAGCCGCTGCCCATCGACTCCTGGTGGCATGACCTGCTTGCCGCCCACCGCAATGCCCTTGCCGATGCCGGTGCTCGGCTCCTCAACGTGTTCGGAGGGACATGGTCAATCGTCGCGGTCGTCGCCATCCTGATCGCGGTCCTCCTCCTCCGGCGCCGGTGGCGCGAGGCGCTCCGCATTGGCGTCACGGTCGCCGCGGCATCCGGAGCATCCACCGTGCTGAAGCTGCTCATCGCCCGGCCCCGTCCGCTCGACGGAATCGTCGACACCGGGCTGGACTCGTTCCCGTCCGGCCACACGACGACGGCGGCTGCTCTCACCGTGGCCATCGCCCTCGCGTTCCCTCACATGTGGTCATGGGTGCTCGCCGCCGCCTGGGTTCCGGTGATGGCAGTCAGCCGCACCTACCTGCTCGTCGACTGGGCAACCGACGTGCTCACCGGTGCAGTGCTAGGGGCGTCGGTCGCTCTCATCGTCGCCGCTGCTATCACGGCGGTGTTCAGAAAGACCGCGGAACGCAACACCCTCAGGCCACCCCAACTCGCACTGAGATCTCCGGTTCGCAACCCAACCGAATGGAAGCACTCCTCTCATGACCGCAACCCTGCCTGACCACGTCCGCACCATCCTCTTCAACCGGGTGCCCGAGGTCACTGTCGCGTTCTGGGTGATCAAGATCCTCTCCACCACCTCCGGTGAAACCGCGGCGGACTACCTCAATTCGACCCTCGGCCTCGGACTGGCGATCACGTCATGGATCATGACCGGGCTACTGGTCATCGCCCTGATCGCGCAGTTCGCGACTAAGCGCTACACGTCCGGGATCTACTGGGCCGTCGTGGTGCTCATCAGCGTCGTCGGAACCCTGCTGACAGACACGATGACCGACAGCTTCGGGGTTCCACTCTGGCTGAGCACCGTCGCCTTCTCCGCCCTGCTCGCGGTCACGTTCGGGATCTGGTTCGCCCGCGAACGCACTCTCTCCATCCACACAATCTTCACCCGCCGCCGCGAGACCTTCTACTGGGTTGCGATCCTCTTCACCTTCGCGCTGGGCACGGCCGCGGGAGACCTGATCACCGAAGGTTTCGGACTCGGCTATCTCTTCGGCACGCTCCTGTTCGCCGGCCTCATCGGCGTGATCGCGATCGCTCGGTTCACTTTCCGTGTGAACGTGGTCTTCTGCTTCTGGGCCGCATACGTTCTCACCCGCCCCCTCGGGGCATCGATGGGCGACCTGCTCTCACAGGCACCAGCCGATGGCGGCCTCGGCCTCGGAACCACCGTCACCAGCGTTATCTTCCTAGGGATCATCATCGGCGTCGCCACCTACCTGGGGATCAAGGTCGGCCGTCAGCGCCGAGTCGCCGCTAGTGCCGAGCAGGATGCAGTTCTGGCAGCCGCATAGCGAACGCGCACGTGGTCTCAGCCTGCTTTCGATCCAGGGGGACTGCTCATGGTTTCGGTAAATCCAGATCTGAAGCAACTGAGTCGCCACTGAAAGGATGGGCGCTCAGGACCGCTACGGATTGGCCTTCCGCCGATCACCGATGGCAGGACAGAGATCGACCAGGTCACATCACCTCGCTCGCCTCGCCCTCCTGCGAGAGCGAACGGAATACCGATCGGAATAGCAGTGCCCCTGGAGGGACTCGAACCCCCAACCCTTTCCTTAGGACGGAACTGCTCTTCCATTGAGCTACAGAGGCGGTGCATCCAGTGTATTCGCCGGGGTGTTGCTAGGGGGCGCCGAGCGACGCGAGCAACTTCGCGGCGCGACCGCGCACTGACTTGTGGCGGCTCGTGGTCAGCGTGCGCAGCTCGGGCACGAGCCACGCGGCCAGCTCAGGGCGCTGCCGGGCGAAGTGGGCGAGCGAGTCGGCGGTGGTGTTCTGCACGATCCAGTCGTCGTAGTGCAGGTTCGCCTGCATGAGGGCGATGGCCGCGTCGCGCTGCGGCGGGGTCATGTGGGCGTCGAGCAGCACGAAGAGAATCGAGAGCGTCCACTTGGTCGAGGCCTGGTCGATCTCGGCGACCCAGCCGAGCAGATCGTCGAGGTGGGCGGCCACCCACTCGGGCCGCTGCTGCGCCACGCGCTTGACCGCGCTCGACACGCGCAGCCGCACCACGGCATCCTCGCTGCGATAACACTCCACGAGCTCGGCGAGCAGCGCCCGATCGGCCAGCACCTCATCGACGACGGTCACGGTGTTGCCGAGCGAGTTCGGATGCCCTCCCGTCAACGGGCTCTCGAAACGGCTCACCGGCATGAGGTCACACTAGTGATCTCGACCTTCTAGAGTCGCTACATGGTCAACGACGACTCCCCCGCCTTCCACCCCGACCTCACGCGCGCGCGGTTCATGCCGGGCACCTCGGCCACGCGGGGCAACCGCCGGCTGCTGCGCGCCCTCACCCGCATCGGGCGCACGCGTGCGCCGAAGGGCGGCGAGCTCGTCGACCTGGGCAACGGTGCCTCTGTGCGGGTTCACCGGCCAGCGGATGCCACGGCGACGGATGCTGGCGCGCGTCGCCCGGGCATCCTCTACCTCCACGGCGGAGGCCTCATCATCGGCTCGGCCGTGCAAGGCGACCCACTGTGTCGGCGCCTCGCCGATGAGCTCGGAGCGGTCGCGGCGAGTGTTGGCTACCGCCTCCCGCCCGAGCACCCCTACCCCGCGCCGCTCGACGACTGCTACGCCGCCCTGCAGTGGCTCGCCGCACAGCCCGACGTTGACCCCGCGCGCATCGCCGTCATCGGCCTGAGTGCCGGAGGCGGGCTCGCCGCCTCCCTCGCCCTGCTCGCGCGCGACCGCGGCGAGTTCGCACTGGCCGGTCAGGTACTCGCGTATCCGATGCTGGATGACCGCACCGACGAATCCGCCGCCGCCCACCCGCGCATGCTGCGCCTCTGGAACGGCCCCAGCAACCGCCTGGGCTGGGGCATGTATCTCGGCGCGGGCACAGCGGGCCCCGGCGCGACCACTCTCGACGCCGCAACCCTCGAGCACGCCGTGCCGGCACGCCGCGCCGACCTCAGGGGCGTCGCCCCGGCCTGGATCGGCGTCGGCACCCTCGACCTCTTCCACAACGAAGACGTCGAGTACGCGCGCCGCCTCTCCGAGGCCAGAGTGCCGACCGAGCTGCACGTCATCGAGGGCGCGTACCACGGCTTCGACGCCTCCGAACCGACAGCCCCGGTCTCGGTCGACTTCGTGCAGCGCCAAGTCGACGCCCTGCGCGGGATGCTCGCCGCCCGCTAATCCCGCGCCGAGCATCCGCCCCCCTACGCAGCAAGCGGCGCGAGGTACTCGTTCCAGTCAGCCTGCGGGCGCTCGATGCCGCGCACGAGCCAGGCCGTGCCGTGCGGCGCCTTGGGCACGACGCGCAAGGTCCAGCGCATCTCGGCTGGCGTGCGGTCGCTCTTGATGTTGTTGCACTTGAGGCAGCAGGCGACGAGGTTCTCCCACGTGTCCGCTCCCCCGCGCGAGCGCGGCACGACGTGGTCGATCGTCGTCGCGTTGCCGCCGCAGTAGGCGCAGCGGTTGCCGTCGCGGCGCAGCACTCCGCGGCGCGTGAGGGGCACTTGGCGCGTGTGCGGCACGCGCACATACCGACGCAGCACGATGACGCTCGGGCGATCCCAGCGGCCGTCAATACCGAATACCGGATGCTCACCATCCGAAGCGAGCACCGTCGCCTTCTCATTCATCACGAGCACCAGGGCTCGTCGGAACGACACGACGGCGAGGGGCTCATAGCCCGCGTTGAGAACGAGAGTGCGCATTCACGGCTCCTGTCGAACGGGCCCGCATGGCCTGCGGGCGTTCCTTCGGTTCGCGGTGACTCACGGAGCGAGGCTGCGCGGCTGCCCTCACGGGCACAAAAAAAGCACTGTCGTCTAGACGACAGTGCTCAGTTCGGCCAGGCCGCGACAGGGCGCGATCCAGCGGGCGCGGGCGGCTATGCGAAAAACGGCGCGCGCATCCACGGTTTGGATGTCGCGTCGCTCACTCATGGCCGCTCCTCGGGTGCCCCGTGTGGCACCACTGTGCTCAGGCTAACCCAGAAACGGTGACAAACCGGTGAAGCTTAGATGCCGATACGCACGATGTAGTACGAGTCGGTCCAGAGCGGACGCACGCTAATCGACTTGCCCGGGTACGGAGCATCCAGAATCTGGCCGCCCCCCATGTAGAACCCGCTGTGCGACATGTTGCTGAAAATGACCAGGTCGCCGGGGCGCGCATCAGCCAACGCAATCGGGGTTCCGATCGACGCCTGACCGCTCACACTGTGCGGCAGCGAGACGCCGAACTGTGCATAGACGTACTGCACAAAGCCCGAGCAGTCGAAGCCTGCGGGGGTGTCTCCGCCGTAGCGGTACGGAACACCCTGGTACTGCAGGGCAACCTGCACCACCTGATCGAGGCTGAAGCTCGGGTAGGGCGGGTTGGCCAGAAAGTCGCTCACGCGCGGGCCGCTCCAGGCGGCGGCGCGAGCCGCAGCTTCGGCGGCAAGCTGAATGCGCCGCACTTCGGCCGCGCTCGTTGCCGTGTACTCGCCGCGCGAGGCGTCGACCACCCCTTCTGCAGCGGCAGCGAGCGAGAGCGTTTGCGACTCAGTGGCCTGCAGTTGCGCGAGCGCCTCGGCACTCGCGTTGCTCTGCGCGTTAGCCGCAGGGCTGATGCCGGCTCCCGGAAGAGCGAGAGTGGCGACGATGGCGGTAGCGACAGTCATCGAGCTCAGATTGAGAACAGTGCGACGCCAAGAAACAGTGGTGGAGCTGTGATCCAAGAGAGAAACCTCCTGCGCTTCGCCACTCACATCGCGTGGCCCGTCCGCTTTCGTGTTGTCCACGGTCCGAAGCAGAAGACGGGCATGCGAAGCGTTCTGCGTCAGAGTTGCCGACCGGTTGGGTGTGGCCGGGCAACTTGGCGAGTGTACGTGAGGTTACGCAGCAGTAACAAAACGACGCGCCCAGACCACATGTAGTGGTCTTTCCTCACTCTGCGACGTAGATGTGCTGTGCGATCTCGCTCGGCAGGTCGATTCCTTCGGCCTGGCCGGCCACGCTAATGCTCACATAGCCGTTCGGTTCGGGGCGGATGCTCGCCTCTGCCCCCGGAACCACACCCGCCTCGCGCAACTGGTGCAGCAGATCGGGGTCGACCTGCACGGGCTCGGCCAATCGGCGAATCGTGCCGAGGCGCACCCCGGCCGCAGCCGCGTGCGTGAGAGAGATCACGCCGTCAAGAAAGGCGTTTGCGGCCGAGCCGCCGAGGTGCTCCAGGCCAGGAATCGGGTTGCCGTAGGGCGACTCGGTCGGCTCGCCGAGCAGCTCGATAATGCGCCGCTCAACCTGCTCGCTCATGACGTGTTCCCAGCGGCAGGCCTCGTCGTGCACAAAGGCCCAGTCGAGCCCGATGACGTCGGCGAGCAAGCGCTCAGCGAGTCGGTGCTTGCGCATGACCGACACGGCTTTCGCGCGACCGTCGTCGGTGAGTTCGAGGTGACGGTCGCCCTCGACGCGCACGAGACCATCGCGCTCCATGCGCGAAATGGTCTGCGAGACCGTCGGGCCCGAGTGACCGAGTCGTTCGCTAATGCGCGCCCGCAAGGGCACGATCTGCTCTTCTTCCAGATCGAGAATCGTGCGCAAATACATCTCGGTCGTGTCGACGAGATCGGCCATGGCGCATCCTCTCTCGATCGGCGGGTCAGGCATGCCTATCCTAAGCCGCTGGGGTGAACGGGCTGCGTTCGTCCGTGCGGTCCCGGCGCATGCGCCGAGCGGCATGCGGGCCCTCGGTACCATGGCCGTATGGCCGACATCACGATTCCCGCCGAGCTTCTACCCGCCGACGGACGATTCGGATGCGGGCCCTCAAAGGTGCGCAGCGAACAGTTGGCCGACCTTGCGGCTGCGGCGAGCATCCTGGGCACCTCGCACCGGCAGGCGCCCGTGAAGCAGCTCGTCGGTCGCGTGCGCGCCGGAATCAGCGAGCTCTTTCGACTGCCCGAGGGCTACGAGGTCGTGCTCGGCAACGGCGGCTCGACCGCGTTTTGGGATGTCGCGGCCGCGGGCCTCATCACGCGCCGCAGCGCCCACCTCGACTTCGGCGAGTTCGGATCGAAGTTCGTGGCCTCAGCCTCGGCGCCGTGGCTCGAGACCCCGCACGTTGTGCAGACCCCCGGCGGCACGCGCGGGTCGCTCGAGTTGGTCGACGGTGTCGACGTCTACGCCTACCCGCACAACGAGACCTCGACGGGCGTGAGCGCGCCCGTGCGGCGGTTCGGCACGGCTCCGGATGCGCTCACCATCGTCGACGCCACGAGCGCCGCGGGCGGCATCGATTTCGACGTGGCCGAGACCGACGTCTACTACTTCGCACCGCAAAAGAACTTCGCCGGCGACGGCGGGCTCTGGATCGCGCTCATGAGCCCCGCGGCCATCGAGCGCGCCCACTCGATCGCCGCGACCGACCGCTACATCCCGCCGTTTCTCTCGCTCACGGCCGCGATCGACAACTCGCGCCTCGACCAGACGCTCAACACGCCCGCTCTCGCGACGCTCGTGCTGCTCGACAGCCAGTTGCGGTGGATGAACGCCTCTGGCGGCCTCGCCTGGGCGGCGGGCCGCACGGCCGAGAGCTCGACGCACCTCTACGACTGGGCCTCGGCGCACGCGCTCGCGACGCCCTACGTTGCCGACCCCGCGCACCGCTCGCCGGTTGTCGTGACGATCGACTTCGACGAGTCGGTCGACGCCGCTCGCCTCGCCGCGGTGCTGCGCGCCAATGGCATCGTCGACACCGAGCCCTACCGCAAGCTCGGCCGCAACCAGTTGCGCATCGCGACCTTCGTCGCCGTCGAACCCGACGACGTGCGCCAGCTCACGCGCAGCATCGACTACGTGCTCGACGCGCTCGCGAGCTGACCTGCGTGGTCGAGTCGCTCGGGTTCAGCATCCCGAACGCTCGCCCTGCGCGGCGCGCGCTGACAGACTGGGCACCATGAGGCTCTTTGTTCCGCACGGCGAACGCCGCCCGCAGCCCGAGCCTGCCGTCACCAACGACCGGCTCGCGTTTGCGGTCGGCATCGGCGCGTGGCTCATCGGCCTCGCCGTCGTGCTCGGGATGCTCGCCGCACCCGTCGCCTTCGACCCCGCCCGCGTGCTCACGACGATCGCCGTCGGGCTCGCGCTCGGCGTCGTCGGGCTACTCGTCACGCGCGGCCGCCGCCGCGCCCGCTAGCCGCGCGGCTTGCGGCTAACGCGCCTCGGGCTCGTCGTCGAGGTGCAGATCGATGTCGACTCCGTCGACATCGTCACCGTGCAAGTCGTGCTCGTCGGCGTGACCGTCGAGGTGATCGTCGTCGTCATCGTCGTCATCATCGTCGTCGTCATCGTCGCTGAGGGCATCCGCCTCATCGTCGGCTAGGTGCCCGCCGTCGACCTCATCGTCGAAGTCGTCATCGTCATCGTCGTCGTCATCGTCGTCGTCATCGTCGTCGTCGTCGTCATGCTCGGCATCGGCTGCTTGCTGCGCCAAATAGTCTTCGAGGCGATCGGCCCACGGCACCCAGTCAGGCGCGACGAGGGCTCCTTCGGCGGGCATGAGCTCGGTCTCGAGCACGCTCGGCTCGAGACCGGGGTTGACGGCGATCGAGACGGTCCAGTACCAACCGGGGTAGCCGCCCTGGGTGGTCGAAAAGCGCGCGGTCGCGACATCGTCGGCCACGACGACATCCCGAACCGCACCAACATTCGACGGGTGCGTGATCTCACCGAGCGCGGTGCGAGCGAGACGCTCGAGCTCGTCGGTGCTGGCCACTGCGGCGGCCTTCTTGGGGGCGCGCGCCACGGGCGGTTAGCCCTCCAGGTCGTCGGCGACGCGACGCAGCACGGCGGCGATCTTCTTGCCGTGCTCGCCGTCGGGGTAGCGACCCCGCTTGAGGTTCGAGCCGATGCCGTCGAGCAGTTTGACGAGGTCTTCGATGATGATCGACATGTCGTCTGCCGACTTGCGGTTGGCGCGGGCGAGCGAGGGCTTGGCGTCGAGGATGCGCACCGAGAGCGCTTGCGCACCGCGCTTTCCGTCGGCGATGCCGAACTCGAGCTTGGTGCCTGCCTTGACGACAGCGCCTTCGGGCAGCGCGGAGGCGTGCAAGAAGACCTCGTCGCCCTCATCGCTCGCGATGAAGCCGAAGCCTTTTTCTTGGTCGTAGAACTTGACCTTGCCGGTAGGCATGCGTGCACTCCTCAATTGGTGGTCCAGCCTCTGAGGATACCTGCGAACGGCCCCGAACGCCCTGCCCCTGTGACAGGGGGTACGGCGAGGTCTGAGATCGACCCTATTCTTGACGTATGCCCGAAGAGTCGTTCGTCATGAACAGTCGCGTAGAGCGTTCGCTCGCGTACATGGTGGCCGCCATCATTCTGCTGAGTATCGGCAGCCTCTTCGCCGTGCTCGTCGGCGTGAACTCAGGCCTCTCGGGCGACGATTTCGCACAGGGCGTGTGGCCGAGCGTCGTCATTTTGCCGCTCATCGGTTTGCCGATCGGCTTCGTGCTCATCATCGTGCTGCTTGTCGTCAGCGCTGTGCGCCGGGGGCGAGCGGCGACGGATGCCAGCAACTAGCGCCGCATCTCTCGCACTCGCGGCGCGTCTTCGCGATCTCGACGATGTTCTCGTCGCGCGCGTTATTCGTGAGCGCGGCATTTCGGCAGCGTCGTTGCGCGACGTTTTCGACCTCGCCGAGGCTTTGCTCGATCCCGCCGCTCTGGCTCTCGCCCTCTCGGGCCTAACGCGACGCGCACTCGCCGCCCTCGCGACTGCCGCCGAGTTTGGCGAGGGCGCTACCCCTGCCGAGCTCGCCGCGCGACTCGGTCGTTCGCCCGACGAGGTTCTGCACGATCTGCACCCGGCGATGGATGCCCTGCTGTGCGATCGCACCGACACTCACGTGGTCGTCTGGCCGGCCGTTGCCGCCGAGCTCGCCGCGTGGCCCGCGCGCGGCCTGCCGAGCGCTGAAGCGCTGCGGTCGGATGCTGCGCCGCCGACGCTCACCGCCGTGGACGATGCCGACCGCCGCTTTCTCGACCGCGGCGCGGCCGAGCGTGCGTTCACGACGACTACGGCCGTGACGGAGGTCGTGCTCGCGCTTGGCGAGACTCCGGGTCGGCTGCTCGCGCGCGGCGGTCTGTCGTTGCCCGACGCGAAGCGGCTTGCCGCTGCGGCAGGGTGTTCGCTCGACGAGGTGCCGACGCTCACCGATCTCGCCGCGCTTGCGGGGCTTATCGACGACGACGCCGGGTCGACGCGCTCGACGGAGCTCGGTGACGCCTGGCGTCGCCGCACCCTCGCCGAACGCTGGAGCACGCTCGCCGAGGCGTGGCGCACGGCGTTGCCGACCGAACTCGTGAGCTTGCTCGCCGAGCGGGCCGACTCGCGATGGGGGTCGGGGCTCGCCGACTTTGTCCAATGGCTGTATCCCGCGGGCGGCGAGCCGCTGCTCGCGCGCCTCAACCGCCGCGGTGTGCAGGCCGATCGCCTGGGCATCGCCGTCGACGGTCGGCCGAGCTCGTTTGGCCGCGCGCTTGTCGTGAGCGACGCATCCACCGCCGCGGGCGTGCTCGCCCCGCTCGTGCCGGCCGAAGTCACGCAGGTGTACGTGCAGCACGACCTCACAATTGTGTCGCCCGGCCCCCTGGCGGGCGCGATCGATGAGCAATTGCGTCGAGTCGCTGAGGTTGAAAGCGCGGGCCTCGCGGGCCGCTATCGCATCACGTCCGAGAGCGTGACCCGCGCGATTGCCATGGGCGATACGGCTGACGGCCTCACCGCGTTTCTCGCGAGCATCTCGCTCTCGGGGGTTCCGCAACCGCTCGCGTACCTCATCGCCGAAACTGCCCGACGCTACGGCGCCGTGCGCGTGGGGGCTCTCGACCACGACGAGTCGGCTGAGCTGAGCGCGCGCACCTCGGTGCGCAGTGATGACCCACTGCTCATCGAGGCGATTCTGGTCGACGCCGCCACGTCGACGCTCGCGCTGCGACGCGTCGGCCCCCAGCGAGCGGTCAGCCGCTTCGACCCCGCGGTCGTGTTGTGGACGCTCATCGACGCGCGGTACCCCGCGGCAGCCGACGAGGGCACGATCACGCCTGAGCGTCCGGGCCGCACGCGCAGCCGCCCGGCGCCCGTCGTTGTCGATGACTCGGTGGCCGCAGCGGTCGCGCGCATCCGCAGTGGGTCAAGCGTGGGTATCGACGGCGACTCGGCGTGGGTCGCCCGGCAGTGGGAACTCGCTCTGCGCGGCAAGCTCTCGTTGCGCGCCACCGTGCAGTTGCCCGACGGCAGCCAGCGCTCATTCGACCTCGAGCCCACCGGAATTGCCGCGGGGCGCGTGCGCGGGCGCGACAAAGCCGCCGACATCGAGCGAACACTTCCGGTTGCGAGCATTACGGCGCTCGAGCCGCTCGAGTAGCGAGTCTCGCTACCCCGCCACAGCGCGGGCCTGACGGCTCACCGTGGCGCCAGCGCTCACAGCTGCACCGCCGCTCTCAGCCGCTCCGCCTAGACTGGCCCGTTATGAATCCCGACGGGCCCCTCATCGTTCAGAGCGACCGCACTGTGCTGCTCGAGGTGGCCAACCCGCGGGCGAATGAGGCCCGTCACGCCCTCGCGGTGTTCGCCGAACTCGAGCGCGCGCCCGAGCACGTACACACCTACCGCATCACGCGCCTCGGCTTGTGGAACGCCCGCGCCGCCGGCCACGAAGCCGACGAGATGCTCGCCGTGCTCGAGAAGTACGCCAAGTTTCCGGTGCCGCAGTCGGTGTCGATCGACATCACCGAAACGGTGGGCCGCTATGGCCGCTTGATCATCGTGCGCAACGAAGAAGGCACGCTCGTGCTGCGGTCGACGGATGCTGCGGTACTCACCGAGATCGCCGCCAACAAGAAGGTGGCCCCGCTGCTGACCCGGCGCATCGATCACTCGGCCTTCGAGTTGGCCCCCTGGGCGAGGGGCCAGGTCAAGCAAGAGCTCGTGAAGATCGGCTGGCCGGCCGAAGACCTCGCGGGCTACACCCCCGGCACTCCCCACCAGATCGACCTCGATCTCGCCGAGTGGGGCCTGCGGCCCTACCAGCAGCAAGCGATCGACCAGTTCTTCGAGGGTGGCTCGGGCGTCGTCGTGCTGCCGTGTGGCGCGGGCAAGACGCTCGTGGGTGCGGGAGCCATGGCTCAGGCCGACACGACGACGCTCATTCTCGTGACCAACACGGTCTCTGCCCGGCAGTGGCGAGCCGAGTTGCTCGCGCGCACGAGCCTGACAGAAGACGAGATCGGCGAGTACTCGGGCCAAGTCAAAGAGATCAAGCCCGTCACGATCGCGACCTACCAAATCCTCACCGCGAAGCGAAAGGGCGAATACGCCCACCTCGCGCTGCTCGATGCCCTCGACTGGGGCCTCATCGTCTACGACGAGGTGCACTTGCTGCCCGCGCCCGTGTTCAAGCTCACGGCCGAACTGCAGGCTCGACGCCGCCTCGGCCTCACGGCCACGCTCGTGCGCGAAGACGGCCGCGAGAGCGACGTCTTCAGCCTCATCGGGCCCAAGCGTTTCGACGCCCCGTGGAAAGAAATCGAAGAGCAGGGCTACATCTCCCCCGCGAGCTGCTTTGAGGTGCGCATCGACCTGCCCCCGACCGAGCGGCTCGAGTATGCGGCGAGCGCCGATGACCAGCGCTATCGACTCGCGGCGACGGCACCCGCCAAGCTTGGAGTCGTGCAGCGGCTCGTGAAGCAACACGAAGGCGAGCGCATCCTGATCATTGGGCAGTACCTCGACCAGATCGACGAGCTCAGCGAGGCCCTCGGTGTGCCCCAGCTCACGGGGGCGACGCCGGTCGACGAGCGCGAACGACTGTTTCAGGAGTTTCGGGATGGCCGCACGCCCGTGCTCGTCGTCTCGAAGGTCGCCAACTTCTCGGTGGACTTGCCCGAAGCCACGGTGGCCATTCAGGTGTCGGGTTCGTTCGGCTCACGGCAAGAAGAAGCGCAGCGCCTTGGTCGCTTGCTGCGGCCTAAGCAAAGCGGCATTCCGGCGAGCTTCTACACGCTCGTCGCGCGCGACACCGTCGACCAAGACTTCGCGCAAAACCGCCAGCGATTCCTCGCCGAGCAGGGCTACAGCTACACGATCCTCGACGCCGACCAGATCGCTCAGGCCGCCTGACGCGTCAGGAGTTCACGAGACCCGGCGGCGGCGAGCGGCGAGCGTCAGTAATGCGCCGGCCCCGATGATCAGCAGCCCGAGTGCTGCGGGGCCACTCAGCGCGCCAGCGTCGAGACCCGAACCCGTCGCGGCGAGCTGCGGTGCAGCCACCTCGAACGGGAAGGCCGCCAGGGCGGAGTCTCGACCGGAGTAAGTCGCCACAACGGTCACGAGGTGGTCGCCGGGCTCGAGCGATGCCGGAATGTCGACGTCGATCGAAAAGCCAAAGTCGGGCCCGGACACAGCGACCGGCGAGCCCGCGACCGGTATGCCGTCGAGCAGCACGGCGTACTCGCCCACGACGGGCGGCATGAGGAGATCCGCGGTGATCGTCACGGTCGTTCCCGGTGCGGGCGTGCGGTCTACCGTGATCGTTCCGCCGATATCAATGACCCCGCCACTCGTTCCGCCACCCGTCCCCGTGCCGTCTGGGAGCGAGACGCCGCCCGAGCACGTGGCGCCCGATGTCTGCGTCGCAAGTCCTGACCAGATCGGGTGGTAGGTAATGGCGCCCGGCGCGAGTGTGCCGGCGATGGGCACGACACTCATGCCCGAGGGAGGGAGCGTCACCGTCGAGCTAAAGGAGGCGAAAGTGACGGGGGCGTTGGAGTTGTTGGTCACGACACAGCGAAGAGCGGTGGTGCCGCGCAGCGGCAGCCCGATGCCCGAACCGTCGACCCACGTGCCCGCCGCGTCTTGCCATTGCATGCTCACCGTGAGACCGACGTTCGTGACAGCGAAAATCGTGCCCGTGTGGTCGACGGTTGTCGGCCCCGTGGCGAATCGCACGGTGACTGCCGTCGGCCCGGCCGGAAAGGCCCCCCCGGTGGTCAGCACACACGTTGTGCTGCCACTGGCGATCGTGCATGAGTCGATGACGGTAGCACCGTGGAGCAGGGTCACGGTGACATCAGACCCCAGCGATGCTGCGAGTGTGGGAACAAGCGCGCCGCCACTCATCGGCACGTGTGCAGTCGAACCGAGCAGAGCGTCGCCGGATGGTTGCGCAATGACGTCGACCGTCGTGCCAAAGAGTGACTGCGGGGCAGCCTGTGCGGGCGACACGGCGACGACACCAATCGCAATCGTGGCCATGGCAAACACGGCAAGGGGGCGAAAGAAGTTCACTGTCGAACGGTAGAGCGGAAAACGCAGACAAAGGGGCGCGCTTGCTCCGAGACTTGAGTGCCAGTTTCGCTATGCGCCAATCGCGGTCAGGATGCTCTCGCCCAGCTCGCGCGGCCGCGTGAATTGCGGCCAGTGGCCGGTGGGCAGCTCGACGAGCTCGAGGTGTTGCATGCCGGCTACTTCTGCCGCCCACTCGCGCTCGTTGCCGATCGCTTGGTGCACGAGCGCTGCCGGAAATTGGCACGCAATGATCGTGACGGGCACGGCGAAGCGCGCCTCGTTGTCGAGCCGCGTGGGCTCGTGCGCGACGCCCTTCGGCTCGGGCACGGCGATCGCGCGAAAGTGGGCACGCAGCTCGTCGTCGAGGTCGATGAGGTCTTCGGCCTCGAACACGCTCCAGTCGGGTAGCGGCACGGCATCGCCCTCGACGGGCAACTCATCGTTGATGACGCTGCCGGACGGCATGGGAATCGCGTCGACCAACACGACGCGCGCGATGCGGTCGGGGCGTGCATCGGTCACGGCCCACGCGATCGTTCCGCCGCCCGAGTGGCCGACGAGCACCACGGGGCCCGCGCCGTCAACAGACCCCAGCGCGTCGACGACGTCGAGCACAGCATCCACATGTGTGCGCAGCCCGATGCCCGCGAGGTCGGTGTCGCCCGGGTGCTTGCCGGGCAGGGTCGGGGCCGTGACCGAGTGACCCGCTGCCTCGAGGTCGGCCGCGATGCTGCCCCACGACTCGCCATCGAGCCAGAAGCCCGGAATCAGGATGATCTGCATAGCCGAACGCTAGCGCGCTGCACTGATTTGTCGACAGGCCGAGGGCATTCAGCAAACTTTCACGAAAAGCCCAGATACTGAGCACATGGCTGACGGACCCAAAATTCTCATCGTTGACGACGAACCGAACATTCGCGACCTGCTCACCACGAGCCTGCGCTTCGCCGGCTTTGCCGTGCGCGCCGTCGGCAACGGGGCCCAGGCCATCTCGGCGGTGCTCGAAGAAGAGCCCGACCTCATCATTCTTGACGTCATGTTGCCCGACATCAACGGTTTCGGTGTGACGAAGCGACTGCGCTCGAGCGGTTACACGAGCCCAATCCTCTTCTTGACGGCGAAAGACGACACCGACGACAAGATCATGGGTCTCACGGTCGGCGGTGACGACTACGTCACGAAGCCGTTCAGCCTCGACGAGATCGTCGCGCGCATCAAGGCGATTCTGCGCCGCACGATGCAAGAAGAAGACGACTCGGTCATTCGCACGGGCGACCTCACGATGGACCAAGACACGCACGAGGTCACGATCGGCGACGAGGTCATCGAGCTCAGCCCCACCGAGTTCAAGCTGCTGCGCTACCTCATGCTGAACCCCAACCGCGTGCTGTCGAAAGCGCAGATTCTCGACCACGTGTGGGAATACGACTTCAACGGCGACGCCGGCATCGTCGAGAGCTACATTTCGTACCTGCGGCGCAAGCTTGACCCGCACACCGACGAGCCGATCATTCAGACGAAGCGCGGCTTCGGCTACATGCTCAAAGCCGCAAAGTCCTAGCGGGGTTTCGCGAGAACGGCGAACTTCGTGCACGAGCAGGTGACGCAGTGGTGGGAGTCGATCTCGCTACGGTCGAAGATCACCGGCGTCACCGTCTTCGTCGTGACGCTCGGTCTGCTCGTCGTCGGCATCGGCACCCTCACGGTGCTGCAGCGCACTCTGATTGACGAGGTTGACCGTCAAATCAATCAGGCGGCGGATGACCTGCCCGAGTCGTTCGCCGTCGACGAGTTCGACTCGTTCGACGAGTTGACCCCGTCGATCTTCTCGAACCCGTTCTACTTCGGTGCTGTCGATGCCGAGGGTGTGCTCATCGACGACAACGTGAGTGACGACAGCCGCCCACAAGCGCCCGACATCACGCGACTCACGAGTGAATTTGTGGGCGAGCTCGAGGGCGGCCTGACGGTCACGAGTACCGATCGCACGACGCAGTGGCGCATCATCACGTTTCCGCTGAAGGTCACCTACTCTGAAACGGGCGAGAGCACTGATGCGACGCTGCTCATCGGAGCCGACCTGGGCGACGCCAACGCCATCATTGGCTCATTCGCCTCGGTGTTTTTGGGCTTCGGTCTCGTCGTCGTCATCTTGAGCGCGGCCATCACGCGCATGCTCGTGACCTCGACCTTCCGCCCCTTGCGTGACGTCGAAGCCACAGCAGCCCGGTTTGCGAGCGGCGACTTCAGTCAGCGTCTCGGCGGCGCGACCCCCAACACCGAAGTCGGGCGCCTCAATCGCTCACTCAACGCCATGCTCAGTCGCATCGACCGCGCCTTCGCCGACCGCGCGGCGACGATCTCGCAAATGCGTCGCTTTGTCGGCGACGCGAGCCACGAATTGCGCACTCCCCTCGTCTCGGTGCGCGGCTATGCCGAGCTCTATCGCATGGGCGCTCTCGACTCTGCCGACGATGTGGCCCAGGCCATGCAGCGCATCGAAAAAGAAGCCATTCGCATGGGTGCCCTCGTGAGCGACCTGCTTGAGCTTGCTCGACTCGATGAGTCGCGCCCGCTCGAACTCGCTCCTGTCGACCTTGTTCCCGTTGCGCGCGACGCGGCTCTCGACGCCATGGCGAGTTCGCCCGATCGCGACGTCACCGTCGTGCTGGCCGACGCCTCGACGCCGTCCGACGCGGCGACGACGGATGCTGCGCTCACCCACTCCCTGCCGATCAGCTCCCCCGAGCCCACCACTCGGCTCGCGAGCTCGGCCTTCGCGCGGTTGCGCAGCTTGCGTGCGCGCCGGGCTGCCGAGAGCATCCCGATCCCCATTCTTGATGAGACGCCCGAGCTGCCCGTCGAGGCCATCGTGCTCGGCGAAGAAAACAAGATTCGTCAGGTCATCACCAACCTCATGGGCAATGCCATGCGCTTCTCGCCCGAGGGCTCGCCGATCGAACTCGTCGTGGGAGTCGACACTGCCCACGGCATGGCAACCGTTGCGGTCGTTGACCACGGCGACGGCATTCCTGCTCAGCTGAAAGAGCGCATCTTCGAGCGGTTCTTCCGGGCCGATTCGTCGCGGGCTCGCGACACGGGTGGCTCGGGCTTGGGCCTCGCGATCGTGGCCTCGATCGTCGCGCTGCATGGCGGTTCGGTTGCCGTGCTCGATACTCCCGGTGGGGGTGCGACCTTCCAGGTGTCGCTGCCGCTCGCGTCGAACTCACCACTCCTCCCCACTGCTGCGACCGCAACCGATGCGGCGCTCGAGCAGAGCGCCACGACGACCTCCCCCGCCGAGGCCTAGCCTGCCGCCGACGCCGGGCGACCGCCCCGGCGCGGAGGGAGAGCACCATGACGCGCTACCAGGTCGACAGCGAGGCGGTCATTGCCGCCACGGCCGCCACGCGAGGATCAATTGGCCGACTGCAAGCCGAAGCAGCAGGACTACAGGGCAATCTCGCGGGCCTGCAGAACACGTGGAGTGGTTCAGCGGCCACGGCCTTCCAGGGCCTCGTGGGCGAGTGGATGGCGGCCTATCAGCGGGTCGAGCAGACGCTCACCGCCATCAACGAAGCCCTCGCGCACGCTGGCCAGGGGTATGCAGAGGTCGAGCAGCAAGCGGCCCGCATGTTCATGCGCTAGCCGCGCTCGCGTTTAGGGTGGGGGCGTGACGACCGATTCGACCGCCGCCCCCTCTCCCGCAGACGCTGTGTTCAGTGACGACATCGTGGCCGCCGTGCTGCACCACATGAACGACGACCACGCTGCCGACAACCTGCTCATCGCTCGAGCCTTTGGCAATCGTGACGCCGACACGGCCCACATGGTCCACCTCGACGGGCTCGCGGGGCATTGGGTCTACACCGCGGGCGATTCTGCCGAGCACGCGCTGCGCGTCGAGTGGTCGCAGCCGATCAGCGAGCGCGCCGAGATTCGACGCGAGATCGTCGTGCTCTACGACCGCGCGTGCGCCACCCTCGGGGTTGAGCCACGGCCGCACGACTAAGAGTGCTCTGACAACGCCACCGCCGAGTGTCGTCGACGAGCAGCCTCGTAGTAAGGTAAGCCTTACCTGACCTGCGAGGAGCACGATGTCTGCCGTTACCGACACCGCACCCCACTCGACTGGCGCGGGCGCGCCCTCGAGCACCGGCACGGCTGACGCGGTGCCGTTCTCCCGACTCGTGCGCGAGCGCAGCGGTGCCCGCCACGGCTCGAGCGAAAGCGCGAGCTTCATGACCGAGCTCATGGCCGGCCGGGCCACGCTTGCTGATTACACGGCCCTGGTCGTGCAGCACTGGGCGATCTACGAGGCGCTCGAGGGGGCCGCGGATGCTCTGCGCGAACATCCCGAGGTGGCACCGTTTCTCTCGGCCGATCTCGACCGGCTGCCGTCGCTCGAGCGCGACCTAGCCGCACTCCTCGGTGTCGAATGGCGGGATCGTCTCGAGCTCGTGCCCGCCACCGTCGACTACGCCGCGCGCATTCGCGAGGTCGCCGCCGAGTGGCCAGCCGGCTTCGTGGCTCACCACTACACGCGCTACCTCGGCGACCTCTCGGGCGGCATTCACATCGGTCGGGTCGTGTCGCGTCAGTTCGGGTTTGACCCGGGCGGAGCCGGCGCGTCGTTCTACCACTTCGAGCACATCAGCGACCCGACCGCATTCAAAGACGCCTATCGGGCCCAGCTCGACGCCGCGCCGTGGGCGCCCGACGAGGCCGAGCGCGTCGTGGCCGAGGTACTCAGCGCGTATGACCGCAACACCCTGATCTTCGAACAGTTGGCCGCGCGGGGTTAAGCGGCGCGCTCGCGATACGCAGAACGGGGCGGCTCCCCGAAGGGAACCGCCCCGTTTCTGTGCGTGCGGCGAGTAGCCGTTCGCGGTGGCGCGGACTTAGAAGTCCATGCCGCCGCTCGGGTCACCCATGGGCGCCGCGTGCTTCTCGGGCTTGTCAGCGACAACGGCCTCGGTGGTGAGGAAGAGACCGGCGATCGAGGCAGCGTTGAGCAGAGCGGAGCGCGTGACCTTGACCGGGTCGGCAATACCGGCCTTGAGCATGTCAACGTACTCGCCCGTCGCGGCGTTGAGGCCGAAGCCCACCTCGAGGTGACGCACCTTGTCGGCCACCACGCCGGGCTCGAGGCCCGCGTTGAGGGCGATCTGCTTGAGCGGAGCGTCGATGGCGACCTTGACGATGTTGGCACCCGTGGCCTCGTCGCCGACGAGGTCGGTCATCTCTTTCGACTCGAAGGCCATCTTGCCGGCCTGGATGAGCGCAACGCCACCACCGGCGACGATGCCCTCT
>CALRWH020000020.1:0-26707 GCA_943371805.1 Pseudomonas synxantha
GGCGCCCGGCAACCTCAAGCCCTCGCGCGTAGTCGAGGCGAACGATCGCCCGAACGCGACCTTCGTCGAGCTCGATCGGGCCGAGAACATCCACGCCCTCGAGGTCGTCGATCGCTGCTGTCGCGCGCGCGACGGCCTCGGGGGTACCCGCGAGCGCGGCAACGCGCACCGCGGGAGGAAAGCGAAGCACCCGTCGATCGGCGAGCTCCGCTGCCGCCACACGCTCGGGGTGACCGGTCGCCAGCGCTGTCGCCACTGCTCCCCCGACCCCCACGAGCACGACGGGAGCGTCAGAAGCCGCAAGCGCGGCCGCATTGCACCACCAGCGAACGCAGTCTTCGACCACGCGCAAGCTCTCGCGCGCGAGCATGCTCTCGCCATCGAGCAGCAGCACGGCTCGGTATCCGCCCTCGACGAGTGGTTCGGCGCCGCGTGTCGCGACGACGAGGGTGCGACCGCCCGGCGCGCTCTGCAACGGCGTCGCGCCGTCCGACACCACGACACGGGCGCCCGGGAAGGCGCGGCCCAGCTCATCAGCCGTGCGACTCGCTCCTCGACCGACTGTGCGCCATCGCTCGCCCTCGCAGTGTGAGCATCGCCAGTGTGCGGCGAGGGCGCCGCACCACCGGCACGATGCGGTCGCGCCGGCTCGCGCAACGCCCAACGGCCCCTGACACGTCATGCACCGTGCGGTTTCGCCGCAATCGACACAGGCTATTCGTGGAGCGTAGCCCGGCCGTGCCACTTGCACGAGCACCGGCCCGTGCTGGAGAGCGTCAGAGACCGTTCGCCACGCTGTTGACGGAATGCGCGCGCGCGACGCGGCGGCATCCCCTCCGGCTTGCTGTGCGGTCGGCGTGATGCGGCGACGCCACCGGCCGCTCGGCTCGACCGTCGAGAGCCATCCGACCTCGACGAGACGTTGCACGTCGGTGCTGCGCGCGTGGGCGGCGAACACGAGCGCGCATCCCGAGTCTTCTTGGCGCAGCAGAGCGAGATCACGGCTGTGGATGCCCGGCGCGTGCTGCTCAGCATGCAACGAGTCTCCGTCGTCCCACACGGCGATGAGCCCGAGTGCGGGCGCGGGAGCAAGCAACGCTGATCGATTGCCCACGACGATCACCGGGCGGTCGTCGAGTGTGCGCAGGAACGCTCGATACCGATCAGCTGCTGGCTGTGTCGCGTCGATGCGAGCAACGTCGTCAGCCGACACGAGCAGGTCGAGGCACGCCGTGAGGTGATCGAGGTCGCGGTAATCGGGAACACTCACGATGGCGCTCCGACCTGAGGCCAGCGTCGCGGCCGCCAACTCGGCAAGCGTGCGCATACTCGCGGGCACCCACACCCCCGACGCAATCTCGACGGGCGCGGCGATGCCCGTCAGGGCGATGCGTCGTGACGATCCAGAACGATCGTCGTCGCTAGTCGAAAGAGTGTCGTGCGGGCGAACGACCTCGGCAAAGGCGTCGGGTGCGTAGCCCGTGATGCCGGGAGCCGCCCGCCGCCGTGCGTGCCGAGCATCTGCCGCGGCCGGCGACTCAGCACGACGCGCAAGCCATGCCTTCTCGACTCGAACCTGACGCGGGGGCACCGCGAGCCGCACGAGGTCGCTCGCGACTCCCGCAGCGCGATCTGTTGCTCGGCGGATGAGGGTGAAGACGTGGGGGTCGAGAACGCGAGCCGGCGAGACCACTTCATCGAGTTCGCTGAGCACGCCGTCGTAGCCCACTTCGTCGACCACCTCGACGATGTAGCCCTTCGCTTGCCTACCCGCCGAACGCAAGGGCACGAGTACCCGCACGCCGGGAACGGCCGACTCTTGCCACCGCTCGGGAATGCGATAGTCGAACAGCCGGTCGAGTTGTGGCAGGGGTGAATCGAGCAGCACCCGAGCGATGGATGCTGAGGGCACGTTAGAGACCGGCCTCCGTGCGCAACGCGTCGACGCGGTCGAGGCGTTCCCACGTAAAGTCAGGCAACTCGCGGCCAAAGTGACCGTAGGTGCTGGTCTGCGCGTAGATCGGGCGCAGCAAGTCGAGATCACGAATGATCGCGCCGGGGCGCAAGTCGAACACCGTGCGAATGGCGTCGATAATGCGCGTCTCGTCGACGTGCGCCGTGCCGAAGGTTTCGACATAGAGGCCGACGGGGGCAGCCGTGCCAATCGCATAGGCGACTTGCACTTCAAGACGGTCGGCAAGCCCTGCGGCAACCGCGTTCTTGGCGACCCACCGCATGGCATACGCGGCGGAACGGTCGACCTTCGACGGGTCTTTTCCGCTGAAGGCGCCACCGCCGTGTCGCGATGCACCGCCGTAGGTGTCGACAATGATCTTGCGCCCGGTGAGGCCCGCATCGCCCTGCGGCCCACCGATCTCAAACCGGCCCGTCGGATTGATCAGCACGCGCGGCGAATCGGCGTCGAAGCCCGCGGCTTCGAGTACGGGGGTGATGACGGTGCGCCGAACGTCGTCGCGCAGCTGAGCCGTCGTGACGGAGGGCAAGTGTTGGGTCGAGAGCACCACGGTCTCGACCGTGCGCGGTACCGAGCCCTCGTAGCCGACCGTGACCTGCGTCTTGCCGTCGGGCGCGAGATAGTCAAGCACGCCCTGCTTGCGCACCTCGGCGAGGCGCTCGGCGAGACGATGCGCCAGCCAGATGGGCAGAGGCATGAGTTGCGGTGTCTCGTTGGTGGCGTAACCGAACATGATGCCCTGGTCGCCCGCGCCTTGCACGTCGCCCGCATCGGTGCTGTCACCCTCGCGCGACTCGAACGCGGCGTCGACCCCCTGCGCGATGTCGGGCGACTGTTCGCCAATCGAGACCGAGACACCGCACGAGCGCCCGTCGAACCAAACGTCGCTTGAGGTGTAGCCAATCTCGGTGACCCGCTGGCGCACGATGCCGGGAATGTCGACATAACCACTCGTCGTCACTTCACCGGCCACGTGCACGAGGCCCGTCGTGACGAGCGTTTCGACGGCGACGCGGCTCTGTGGGTCGACCGTGAGCAGGGCATCGAGAATGCTGTCAGAGATCTGGTCACAGATCTTGTCAGGATGCCCCTCGGTGACCGACTCAGAGGTAAACAGTCGCAACGCGGTCATGGAATTCCTGTCATCGATCGGCGAAATGCGCGGCCGAACCGAGCACGCTCGGCTAGACCAGCAGGTCGAGAATACGGTGCGCCACCGACAGCTTGTCGCCCGCGGCCCGTGCCACCACGCTACCGTCGCCGTCGAGCATCATGACGCTATTGGTCGCAGCGCCAAAGCCTTCAGTCAGGCCGACGCGGTTGACGACGAGCAGGTCGACGCCCTTGCGGCGAGCCTTCTCGGCCCCCATGAGCTGCAGGCGATCATCGTCGGGCTCGGTCTCGGCGGCGAACCCTACGACCCGCTGGCCAGGTCGTCGGTCGGCCGCGAGCCCTGCGAGAACATCCGGAGTTCGCTCGAGAACCAGGCTCACCGTCTCACCGACGGCATCTTTCTTGATCTTGCCGTCTGCGACCGCCATGGGCCGAAAGTCGGCGACCGCCGCACACATGATGATCGTGTCAGCGCTATCAGCGTGCTCTTGCATCGCTGTCTGCAGGTCACTCGTTGAGCTGACCGTCACCACGGTGGCACCGATCGGTGCGTCGACATCAAGGTGGGCGGCCACGAGCGTGACCGAAGCTCCCCGAGCAAGGGCGGCCTCGGCGAGGGCGACGCCCTGCTTTCCACTCGATCGGTTTCCGATAAAGCGCACGGGGTCGATCGCCTCGCGCGTTCCTCCCGCAGAAATCAGGATGCTGCGCCCGGCAAGGTCTCGCGGGCCCAGGACCGCGAGGGCCGCTGCAGCGATAGCCGCGGGTTCTGACATGCGTCCCGCGCCGACGTCGGTGCCGGTGAGCCGCCCCGAGTCAGGACCCACGATGGTCACCCCCCGCGAGCGGAGAGTCGCAATGTTGGCAACGGTCGCGGGGTGCTCCCACATTTCAGTGTGCATCGCCGGAGCAATCACGAGCGGCGCCGCACTGGCCAACACCGTGGTACCGAGCAAGTCGCCCGCGAGGCCGGCGGCGAGAGATGCAATGGTGTGCGCTGTGGCGGGGGCGATGACGATGAGGTCAGCGCGTTGACCGAGTGCGACGTGGCGCACCTCGGCGACGCCCTCATACAGATCGGTGTGTACGGGGTTTCGACTGATGGCCTCGAGTGTGGGCCGGCCGACGAAGCGCAGAGCGCCTTCTGTTGCCACGATGTGAACATCGTGACCGGCGACGACGAACTCGCGAGCAACACCGACGGCCTTGTAGGCGGCGATGCCGCCGGTGATTCCGAGCACGACCGTGAGGCGACCCGCAGCGTGCGGCGTCGGGGCGGTCATGCGATCAAAAACCTAGTCGGTGAGTCGCGTGAGAACGAGCTTGTCTTCGTTGATCTCGTGGAGCGCGACCGAGAGGGGCTTGTCATCGACGGTCGAGTCAACCAGCGGGCCGACGTTGTCGAACAAGCTACCTTCGTGCAGATCGGCGTAGTAGTCGTTGATCTGGCGAGCGCGCTTCGAAGCAAAAATGACCAGCTGGTACTTCGAGTCGACCTTCGACAGCAATTCGTCGATGGGGGGCTCGATGATGCCGGAGTTCTTGTCAGCCATGGGATGCTCGCTCTCGTTTCGCCCGGAGAACGTCGTCTGCGGGTCTCGCTATCGCGCCGAGCCGGCGCGACCCGACGGTCGCGCGCCGTCGCTGGGCACTGCCAGCAAGTCTACGACCTCTTGTGCCGCGCGACGCACATCATCGTTGACGACGAGCTCGTCGAACTCGTCTTGAGCCGCGAGTTCGACCCGAGCGGTTTCCAGTCGTCGCGACTGCTCTTCGGGAGACTCGGTGCCGCGGCCGACGAGTCGACGCACGAGTTCTTCCCAACTCGGGGGCAGCAAGAAGACGAGCACAGCATCCGGCATCGCCTCACGCACCTGACGGGCACCCTGAAGGTCGATCTCGAGCAGCACACTGCGGCCCGATGCGAGCGCGGCGTCGACCGGCGGTCGCGGAGTGCCATACCGCGATGCGTTGTGCACGGTTGCCCACTCGAGCAACTCATGCCGGTCGATCATCGCGTCGAACTGGGCGTCGTCAACGAAGTAGTAGTGCACGCCGTCGATCTCGCCCGGGCGCGGTGGCCGTGTTGTCGCCGAAATACTCAAGAGCACATCAGGGTGGTTCTCGCGAATGAACGTCGACACCGTGCCCTTGCCCACGGCTGTGGGTCCGGCGAGTACCACGAGGCGTCCGCGCCCCGCCACACCCTCCCGCGCTCGAAGCCAGGCGCTCAGGCGCGTGCGCTGTCGGTGGCCCAGGCCCCCGAGCCGCTTGACCGGCGAGATCTGCAGCTGATCAAGCACGTCGGCGACGCGCGCCGGGCCGAGTCCGCGAAGAGAGCCGAGAAGCTCGGGAACACGCAAGCCCGCTTCGGGGGCATCCGTCGACTGCCACGCCGACTCGGCCACGTCGATGGCGGTGCGCTGCCCCGATCGCACGGCATCTTTCACCGCGGCGCGCGCGCGGCGAGCCGCGATCGCAGCGCGCGAAGCCGCGGCTCGATCGACCTCGGGCATTGAACTGCTCACGCCTCGAGCTCCGCCCGGTGCGCGTCTAGAGCAGCCGCGAGTCCTTCTGGCCCGGCCGAGAGAACACTGCGCGTGACGGTGGGGATGACCGAGCTCGACGCGACGCCATAGACCGAGTCGAGAGCGCTCAAGCGCGAGCCCTGATAGCCAAAGCCAGGGCCCAATACAGGAGTGTGCTGCAAGAGCACGGGGTCGATTCCGCTCGCCGTGATCGGCTCTGTGGCGCCAATTACCACGCCGATCGATCCCCAGCCACGCGCGCTCGCGTTGCGCACGGCAACGTCGCGGGCTAGCTGACCAGCAACCGATCGGCCACTGCCACTCACCGACTGTTGCACCTCACGGCCCTCCGGGTTCGAGGTGGCCGTGAGCACGAACACTCCCTTGCCGTGCTGCAGCGCAAGCTCGATGACCGGGTCGAGCGAACCGAGACCCTGATAGGCAACAGCCGTCATGGCGTCGGCTTCCAGCGGAGAACCGGGGGCAAGCCAGGCTTCACCATAGGCAGCCGCCGTCGAGCCAATGTCGCCGCGCTTGACGTCGGCGATGACGAGAAAGCCCCCGTCGCGCGCCGTGCGAATGACCTCTTCGAGTGCCGCATAGCCCGCGGCGCCGAAGCGCTCAAAGAAGGCCGCCTGCGGCTTCACAATGCCGACGCGCCCGTGCGCAGCATCGAGGGCGCGAAGAGCAAGCGCGCGAGCGCCTTCCGCGTCGTTGCTCAGGCCCCACAACTCCAACAGCGAGGTGTGCGGGTCAAGCCCAAGGCACAGGCGGCCGTGAGCATCCACCACTGACTTCAGACGGTCTCCGAACGAGATCATGCGCGGGCCGCCCGGGCGATCGCGTAGTCCTGCAGGCTCGTGACCGTCACGGGTTCCGTCGCCGTCTCGAGCGAGGCAACCGCGGCACCCACTGTTGCGATCGTCGTAAACAGCGGCGTGTCGGCCGCAACCGTCGCCGTGCGAATCTCGATGCCGTCGGCGCGCGCCGAGCGACCCGAGGGGGTGTTGATCACGATGTCGACCTCACCGGCGTTGATGAGATCAACGATCGACGGTTCGCCATCCACGGCACCACTGTGCTTGCGCACCACACGCGCCGCAATGCCGTGCCGCGCGAGAACCTCGTTCGTTCCCTCCGTGGCCCACAACTCGAAGCCGAGCTGGTGCAGGCGCAGCGCGGGCAAGACAACGGCTCGCTTGTCGCGGTCGGCAACCGAGACGAACACGACACCGTGCTTCGGCAGCCCACCATAAGCGGCGTCTTGACTCTTCGCGAATGCTCGGGGGAAGTCGCGGTCAATACCCATGACCTCACCCGTCGACCGCATTTCGGGGCCCAGCACCGAGTCGACGATGACACCCTCGCGCGTGCGGAATCGCTTGAACGGCAGCACCGCTTCTTTCACCGCCACCGGGGCATCGAGCGGCACCGTTGAGCCATCGCCCGCGGGCAGCAGCCCATCGTCGACGAGCGAACGGATGCTTCGACCCGTCATGATGAGCGACGCCGCCTTGGCGAGCGGGATGCCCAGTGCCTTCGACACAAACGGAACGGTGCGCGACGCACGCGGGTTGGCTTCGAGCACGTAGAGCACCCCGGCACCGATTGCGAACTGCACATTGAGCAAGCCGCGCACGCCGATACCGGCCGCAATACCCCGCGTCGCCTCACGCACGCGATCAATGACGGTGGCCCCGAGTGTGACGGGCGGCAGCGTGCAAGCGGAGTCGCCCGAGTGCACGCCCGCCTCTTCGATGTGCTCCATGATTCCACCGATATAGAGCTCGTCGCCGTCGTACAGCGCGTCGACATCGATCTCGACGGCGTCATCGAGAAAGCGGTCGACGAGAAGCGGCTGCTCGGGGCCGATGATCGCCTGGTCTTTCACCCGGTCGAAGTAATCGGCAAGGCTCGCGCTGTCGTAGACGATCTCCATGCCGCGTCCGCCGAGCACGAAGCTCGGCCGCACGAGCACGGGATAGCCAATGCCCTCGGCGATTGCCACCGCACTGTCGGCATCGGTCGCCGTGCCGTTGCGCGGCGCAGTGAGACCGGCGGCGTCGAGGATGCGCGAAAACGCACCGCGCTCTTCGGCAAGATCGATCGCGTCGGGCGTCGTGCCGAGAATGGGGATGCCCGCCTGTTCGAGCCCGTGTGCGAGGCCGAGCGCCGTCTGGCCGCCGAGCTGCACAACCACGCCGACAAGTTCGCCCGTTGCCGCCTCGGCGTGGATGACTTCGAGCACGTCTTCGAGGGTGAGCGGTTCAAAGTAGAGCCGATCACTCGTGTCGTAGTCGGTCGAGACCGTCTCGGGGTTGCAGTTGATCATGATCGTTTCGAATCCGGCATCGCGCAGCGCAAAGCTTGCGTGCACGCAGCTGTAGTCGAACTCGATGCCCTGACCGATGCGGTTAGGGCCCGAGCCGAGAATGACGACCTTGCGGGCGTTGCTCGGGGCAACCTCGCTCTCGTCGTCGTAACTCGAGTAGTGATACGGAGTGAGGGCCGGGAACTCGCCCGCACACGTGTCGACCGTCTTGAAAACGGGTCGCACACCCGCGGCCCAGCGTGCTTCTCGCACCGCGAGCTCGTCGAGCCCGCGCAACTCGGCAAGTTGGGCATCGCTGAATCCGTGGTCTTTCGCGCGCCGGATGACCTCGGCCGTGAGCGCAGGCGCCGCAGCGACCTCTGCCGCGACCTCATTGATGAGCACCATCTGGTCGAGGAACCACGGGTCGATTCCGGTCGCGGCGAAGAGTTCGTCGATGCTCGCACCCGCGCGCATCGCTTGCTGCACCGTCACGATGCGGCCATCGGTGGGGATTCGGGATGCCGCGACCAGGGCATCCTTATCGCCGGGCTCGCCCTGCCAGTGGAAGCTGCTCCCCCGCTTTTCGAGGCTGCGCAGAGCCTTCTGCAGGGCCGTGGAGTAGTTGCGCCCGATCGCCATGGCCTCGCCGACCGACTTCATGGTCGTCGTGAGTTCGACATCGGCGCCCGGGAACTTCTCGAACGCGAAGCGCGGCACCTTCACGACGACATAGTCGAGTGTGGGCTCGAAACTCGCTGGCGTGACCTTGGTGATGTCGTTGGGGATCTCGTCGAGGCGGTAACCGATCGCGAGTTTCGCGGCGATCTTCGCAATCGGGAAGCCCGTGGCCTTCGAGGCGAGCGCGCTCGACCGCGAGACGCGCGGGTTCATTTCAATGACGATGACGCGGCCTGTCGCAGGGTCAACGGCGAACTGCACGTTGCAGCCACCCGTGTCGACTCCCACGTCACGAATGATGCGGATGCCGATGTCGCGCAAGTTTTGATACTCGCGGTCGGTCAGCGTGAGCGCCGGGGCGACCGTGATCGAGTCGCCTGTGTGCACTCCGACGGGGTCGACGTTCTCGATCGAGCAGACGACGACCGTGTTGTCGGCACGGTCGCGCATGAGCTCGAGCTCATACTCTTTCCAGCCAAGGATCGACTCTTCTAGCAGCACTTCGGTGGTCGGCGACTGGTGCAGGCCATCCGTCACCATACGGATGAGCTGTTCGCGGTCGTGCGCGAAGCCCGAGCCGAGACCGCCCATCGTGAACGAGGGCCGAATGACGAGGGGGTAGCCGAGATCGTCGGCAAACGTCACGGCTTCGTCGACGGTGTGCGCGATGTGGCTGCGCGCCACATCGGCTCCAGCGTCGAGCACGAGTTGCTTGAAGAGTTGACGGTCTTCTGCCTTGTGAATGGCCTCAAACGAGGCACCGATCAGCTCAACGTCGTACTTCGCGAGAATGCCGCGCTCGTGCAACGCGATGGCTGCGTTGAGGGCCGTCTGGCCGCCGAGGGTCGGGAGCACCGCATCCGGCTTCTCTTTCGCGATGATCGCCTCGATGACCTCAGGAGTAATCGGCTCGATGTAGGTCGCGTCGGCGAAATCGGGGTCGGTCATGATCGTCGCCGGGTTGGAATTGACGAGGATGACCCGGATGCCCTCCGCCCGCAGCACGCGGCACGCCTGGGTTCCTGAGTAGTCGAACTCGGCTGCTTGGCCAATGACGATCGGGCCCGAGCCGATCACTAGAACACTGTTGATGTCGTCGCGCTTGGGCATCAGGCGTCGGCCTTCTTGGTCTGGGCCACGACAAGGTCATGGAAACGGTCAAACAGGTAGGTGGAGTCGTGTGGGCCGGCCGCCGCTTCGGGGTGGTACTGCACCGAGAAGGCGGGAATGTCGAGCGCGCGCAGGCCCTCAACGACGTGGTCGTTGAGGCCAATGTGACTCACTTCGACGCGACCGAAGCCCGCGGGGCTCTCGACGACACCCTCGAGCGGAGCATCAACCGCAAAGCCGTGGTTGTGAGCAGTGATTTCGATGCGGCCCGTCGCCTTGTCGAGCACCGGCTGATTGATGCCGCGGTGGCCGTAGGGCAACTTGTAGGTTCCAAACCCGAGGGCGCGGCCGAGCAGCTGGTTGCCGAAGCAAATGCCGAAGAACGGCAGCCCCTCGCGCAGTACCCCTTGCAACAGCTCGACGTGGGCGGCGCTCGCCGCGGGGTCACCGGGCCCATTGGAATAGAAGACAGCGACGGGCTCGATCGCGCGCAGCTCGTCGAGCGTGACTGACTGCGGCAGAACATGCACCTCGAAGCCCCGCTGCGCGAGCTGGCGCAGCGTCGACTCTTTGACACCGAGGTCGAGTACCGCGAGACGGCCGATCGAGTCACCCTCGGCGGCGATCACCGTGGCCGACTCAACGGAGACCTCAGCCGAGAGATTGCGGCCTGTCATTTCGGCCGATGAGCGCACGATCGCGAGCTGTTCGTCGTCGCTCAGCGTCGCGTCGGCGCCCGAGAAGATTCCCGCGCGCATTGCGCCACTCTCGCGAATGCGACGCGTCAGGGCGCGCGTGTCAATGCCGCTAATGCCGACGATGCCCTGGCCCTCGAGGTCATCGTCGAGGCTGCGGGTCGCGCGAAAGTTCGACACCCGACGCGCAGGGTCGCGAACCACGAAACCCTCGACCCAGATACGTCGCGACTCGGGGTCGTCGTCGTTCATGCCCGTGTTGCCAATGTGCGGGGCCGTCATGACCACGATCTGGCCCGCGTAGCTCGGGTCGGTGAGCGTCTCTTGGTAGCCACTCATGCCCGTCGCGAACACGGCCTCACCGACCGTGCGACCTTCGGCGCCATAGCGGCGACCGACGTAGCGGGTGCCGTCTTCGAGCACGAGTACGGCGGGAGATGTCGTCACGATGCTGTTCCTTCTGCGGTGGTGGCGGGTTCGGGAGTCATGGCCTGCACAGCGGCGAGCAGAGCAGCGGCAGCCGCAGGGTCGGGCACGCGCAGGTAGGTGTCGACGGGGGTGGCGCCGAGCATCCACCCGATCAGAACGAGGCCGTCACGCTCGACAACGCGATCGATCGCCCACGTCGCGCGGCCAGCCCCGCGCAACGACGCCGGCTCGATGAGAATCGGCCGTTGGCCACCCACGTCGAGCACAAGCCCTTCGGGGTGCACCGCGGCACGGGCGCTCGCACGAAACCCCAAGCCGTGTACGGCCACGCGCTCGAGCGGCTGGTCGGCGAGTGTCGTGGCGACGTACCAACCATCGACCCCAACGGATGCGGCACCCAGCGACGCGGGCGCCAGCACCGGCCGGGCGATGCCTGACTGCCGACGTCGGCGCGATCGCCACCCAAGAGCCATGAGCGCGAAGACCGTCAGGATGACCGCCGCGATGATGAGCGAGGGAACGAGCCTATCCACGAGCGACCTCCTGATGAGCGGCAGCGACGGCCTCGGCGTCAACAAGAGCACCCTCGTCGACCGTGAGTACCCCGCGATGGACGGTGGCGATGACGCGGCCCGGCAATTGCTGGCCCAGGTAGGGCGTGTTGGTGCTGCGGCCCGCCAGGTCGGCGGTCGACCACGAACGCACCACCGACGGATCGACGAGCGTGATGTTGGCTGGCGAACCGATTTCGAGCGGATCGTCGTAGCCGTCGAGCTGGCCAATCTGGGCTGGCGCGCTCGAGAGAACGCGCGCCACATCGCTCCACGCGAGCAAGCCGGTGTCGACCATCGCGTGCTGCACGACGCTCAACGCCGACTCAAGACCCACCATTCCGAAGGCCGCCTCGGCCCACGTGCACTCTTTCGCTTCAACCGGATGCGGGGCGTGGTCAGTCGCCACGATGTCGATCGTGCCATCGGCCAGAGCGGCGCGCAGCGCAAGCACATCGTCGTCTCGCCGCAGTGGCGGGTTGACTTTGAAGCGTGCGTCGTATCCCCGAGCGAGTTCTTCGGTGAGCAACATGTGATGGGGAGTGACCTCGGCCGTCACGGCAATGCCGCGAGCCTTCGCCCAGCGAACGACGTCGACCGAGCCCGCGGTCGACACGTGACACACGTGCAGGCGCGCACCGACGTGTTCGGCGAGCAGAACATCCCGCGCGATGATCGCCTCTTCGGCGACGGCGGGCCAACCGGCCAAGCCGAGCTCGCCCGAGAGCACGCCCTCGTTCATTTGTGCGCCGACCGTGAGGCGGGGCTCTTGCGCGTGCTGCGCGACCACACCGTCAAAGGTCGCCACATATTCAAGCGCGCGCCGCATGAGTAGCGCATCGTGCACGCAGTGGCCGTCGTCGCTAAAGACCCGCACGCGAGCAGCCGACTGCGCCATGGCACCGATCTCGGCGAGTTGCTCGCCGGCAAGGCCCACCGTGACAGCTCCGATCGGGCGCACAGTGGCATAGCCGTGCAGCTCGCCGAGACGTTGCACTTGCTCGACAACGCCCGCGGTATCGGCCACCGGCGAGGTGTTGGCCATCGCGTGAACCGCCGTAAAGCCACCGGCTGCTGCGGCGCGGGTTCCGGTCAGCACGGTCTCGCTCGCCTCTCCCCCAGGCTCGCGAAGGTGCGTGTGCAGGTCGACCAACCCGGGCAACGCGATGAGCCCCTGGGCGTCGATGACGCGCTCGTCGGTCTCGGGCGTGAGTGCGCCGCGCGCCGTGATGATTCCGTCACGAACGCGGAGGTCGTCGCTGTGCTCGCCGAGAATCGTGGCCCCGCGAATCAGGATGCCGCTCATCGCTCGCTCCCCCCTGGATCGGTGGTACTTGAACCAGCCACCAGCAGGTAGAGCACGGCCATGCGAATCGATACCCCGTTCGTGACTTGAGCGAGCACCGTCGACCGGTCGGAGTCGGCAGCTGCAGACGAGATCTCCAGTCCCCGATTCATGGGGCCGGGGTGCATCACCATCGTATCCGGGCCCAGCCTTGCGAACCGCTCGGCGGTCAGGCCCAACACCCGCGCGTACTCACGAGCCGTCGGGAAGAACGCGTCACGCATTCGTTCGCTCTGGATGCGCAGCATCATGACGGCGTCAGGAGCGAGTGCGAGTGCGTCATCGAGGTGCTCGTGCACCGTAACGGGCCACCCGCCAACCCCGTTCGGGAGCAAGGTTCGCGGAGCGACGAGGTGCACGTGAGCCCCGAGAGTCGTGAGCAGCCACACGTTCGACCGTGCGACGCGGGAGTGCACGATATCGCCGACGATGACGACGCGCATTCCCTCAAGGTCCCGACCGCGCGCCTCAGAGCCGAACCGTCGCGATCGAATCGTGTATGCGTCGAGCAGCGCTTGCGTCGGGTGCTCGTGGGTTCCGTCGCCCGCGTTGACGATGGCCGCATCGATCCAACCAGCATGCGCGAGCTGATGTGCTGCCCCTGAGTCGTGGTGTCGCACGACAATGGCGTCGGCCCCCATGGCTGCGAGGGTTTGCGCCGTGTCTTTCAGGCTCTCGCCTTTCGAGACGCTTGATCCTTTGGCGCTGAACGTGATGACGTCGGCACTCAGGCGCTTGGCCGCCGACTCAAACGACAGGCGCGTGCGCGTTGAATCTTCAAAGAACAGATTGACGACGGTCTTGCCGCGCAACGGGGGCAGCTTGCGCACCTCGCGGTCGGCCGTCTGGGCCATGTCTTCGGCCACGTCAAGGATGTGGATGGCCGTCTCGCGATCGAGGTCGCGCGTGCTCAACAAGTGCTTCATGGCTCGATCGTCACCTCATCGACGCCGTCGATCTCGGTCAATCGCACCGAGACGCGTTCGCTCGTCGCCGAAGGGAGGTTCTTGCCCACGAAGTCGGCGCGAATGGGAAGCTCGCGATGCCCGCGATCGACGAGCACGGCGAGGCGCACGACGCGCGGGCGACCATGATCGACGAGAGCATCGAGCGCCGCACGAATCGTGCGGCCCGAGTAGAGCACGTCATCGACGAGCACGACGATCGCGTCGTCGATGCCGTCGCTCGGAATACGCGTCGGCGCAGGCGTGCGCGTGGGGCTCTTCGCGAGGTCGTCGCGGTAGAGCGTGATGTCGAGCGAACCCGCACTCGAGACACCAGGCTCGATCTCGTCGACGATGCGCTGAATGCGCTCGGCGAGCGTGGCGCCGCGGGTCGGGATGCCGAGAAACACGAGGCGGCCATCGCCCCGCCGGCTCTCGACCACTTCGTGGGCGATGCGGCGCAGAGCGCGCGTGATGTCAGCGTCGTGCAGCACAGTGCGTGCGACCACTCTGACCTCCTTTCCCGCCTCACAGGACGGTGGTTAAAGGACGTCGAACACTCTCAGCCTAGCGCGATCAGCCCCACCTCTTGAGCAGGGCGCGCTCGCCTAGCCCCACCAGGGCATCCGTTGTCTTGCCCAAAATGCCGAGCAGGATGATCGCGAGGAACAAGCGGTCAATGCGCCCGTTGTTCTGCGAATCGATGAGCAAGAAGCCGAGCCCCATCGACGAGCCAGCGAGCTCGGCAGCGACCAAGAACAGCCACGACTGAGCAAGGGCGAGTCGCAGCCCGGAGACGATCGAGGGCACGACCGCTGGTAGCTGCACGACGGTGAGCAGCCGGAATCGGGTGAGACCGAACGCACGGCCTGCCTCGACCAGGTGCGGATCAACGTGTCGCAGAGCGCCCGCAACAGTCGTGAACACGGGGAAGGCCGCGCCGATCGCGATGAGCGTGATCTTGGGCGGTTCGAAGATGCCCATGAAGATCACGAGGAGCGGAAGCCACGCGAGCGACGGAACTGCGCGCAGCGCACCCAGCGTCGGGTTGAGCAGTTTCGAGGCCAGGGGTGAGAGACCCACGATGGCGCCGACGGCGAGACCGATCGACGCTCCGATCGCAAACCCAATGAGAACTCTCTGCACCGAAATGGCGATATACGTGCCCAGTAAGCCTGCCTCGGCAAGCTCGACCGCGGCGAGCACCACCTGCGCTGGTGAGGGAAGCAGGTAGTCGGGCACCTCGGGCGACTCAGCGGCAACCCACCAGGTCGAGAGAATGAGCACGGGGACGACGAGGCCGAGCAAAACCGTGCCCAGACTCGCGCGCGAGCGCGAGCTCTCCGAAGTCGTGGTCCCCGCCGCCGAGTACCCAAAGCTGCTCACGAACTGCAAGAGCGACGCCGAACGGCGCCCCTCGGGAGAGGGGCGCCGAACGGGAGCGCCGCCGCGCTCATCGAAGCTCATGCTTAGGCAATCGCATTCGGGTCGGCCGCGAGGGCAAACGTGTCATTGAACAGGGCCTCGAGCGCCGCGTCGATGAGCTCTTGGTTGGGAACATCGCCGCTCTCGACGAAGATCGGGCCAATGATCGAGAGCACGTCGCGCTGAGCGTCACCGGGCACGTTGTCGATGTCGATGACCGTGCGCGCAATCGTCGCCTCGGCGATCGCGATGTCGATGCCCGCGACCTCGGCCAGGATCGCCGCGGTCTCCTCCGGGTTCTCGAGCGCCCACTGACGAGCCTTCTCGTAGGCGTTCACCACGAGCTGAGCCAAGTCGGGGTGGTTCGTGATGAAGTCTTCCGTCGCGTTGAGGAAGCCGTAGGAGTTGAAGTCAACGTTGTCGTAGATGATCTCTGCGGCGCCGTTGTAGACCGAGGTCGCGAGCAACGGGTCGAGTCCGGCCCAGGCGTCAACAGCACCGGTCTCGAGGGCCGTCTTGCCATCAGCGTGCTGAAGGTTCTGCAGGCTGATGTCGGCAAGGGTGAGCCCCTCCTCTGCCAACGCTTGCAGCAAGAAGAAGTAGGGGTCGGTGCCCTTCGTCGCTGCGACCGTGCGGCCAGCAAGGTCGGCGACCGAGGTGATGTCGCTGCCGGTCGGAACCGCGATCGCGGCCCAGTTCGGCTGCGTGAAGATGTTGATCACCTGGATCGGGCTGCCGTTCGAGCGCGCAAGAAGCGCGGCAGAGCCAGCAGTCGATCCGACGTCGATGGCACCGGCGCGCAGGGCCTCGTTCGCCTTGTTCGAGCCGGCCGACTGCACCCACTCGACGGCGACGTCATCGCCCAGTTCGGCTTCGAGCCATCCCTGGTCCTTGATGATGAGGCTCAGCGGGTTGTAGGTGGCAAAGTCGAGGGTCAGCGTGGTGTCGCTCCACTCGGCGCCCTCAGTGGGCTGCGGGGCGACAGTGCCTTCACCGGCGACGCAGCCGGTCATGGCCATGGCTACTACCGCGGTGGTCGCAGTCAGCAGGGTCAGACGGGTGCGGGTGCTCATGATGGCCTTTCGGTTGGTGGTCGGTTGACCGGTTTTCGCGGTGGTGGCGGAACAGGGTGGTGCAGTCGATGGGGGCGAATTAGCTGCCGTGATGGCTCGGCACGCCGAGTGCATCGAGCAGCTTCGCGCGGAGACGGGTCAAGACGACGGATGCGCGGTCGCGCGGCCGGGCTCCGGGCACGTCGAGGATCATGCTGATCGTCGCGCCCTCGCGGTCGTGCCGCGTGCCGAGCAACACGATGCGATCGGCGAGAGCGAGCGCCTCATCGACGTCGTGGGTGACGAGAACGATCGTGGCCGGTTCGGCGCGGTGAATGTCGACCAACAGGTCTTGCATTGTCAGTCGCGTGAGAGCGTCTAGCGCCCCGAACGGCTCATCGAGCAAGAGCACTCCGGGCCCGCGCGCGAGGGCACGAGCAAGCGAGACGCGCTGCGCCATGCCACCAGAAATCTCGCGCGGCTTGAGACCCGCGGCGTGCGACAACTGTACAAGCTCGAGAAGCTCGGCAACGCGCGCAGCGCCCTGACCGCGGTCGAGACCGCGCGGCAGCCCCAGTTCGATGTTGCGAGCGACCGTGCGCCACGGCAAGAGCCGGGGTTCTTGAAACGCCACGGCCGACCGTTGGTCAGCAGGGGCCACGGCCGTGCGGTCGATCGTCAAGGTTCCTGACGTGGGTCGGTCGAGTCCGCTGATCTGTCGCAGAAGCGTTGACTTGCCGCAGCCCGATGGGCCGAGCAGAGCAACGATCTCGCCAGGGGCGATGTCGAGCTGAACATCCCGAAGCACGACGCGCGGTTCAGCGCCACGGGAACCCGGGAAGGTGCGTCCAACGCCGCGCAATGAGACCGGCAGAGCCGGCGACACGGCGACGGTTGTCGCTTCACTCAATGACATGACGTCACCGTACGAGCCGCCCTCACCCGCCGGCAAACCGACCAGACACACGACGACACGGAGTGAAACAGAACGTCACACAAGCGTCACCGACGCTCATCGATTAGACGCGAACGTCGTCCGCAATCGCTCCGAGCACGCCGTTCACGAAGGGCGCGCTGTCATCGGTCGACAGCACGCTCGCGAGTTCCATCGCCTCGGCAATCGCCACGGCGGTGGGAATGTCGGGGTTCTCACGCAGTTCCCACGTCGCAAGACGCAGAATCGCGCGGTCGACAACAGGCATGCGCGCGAGCGTCCAGCCCACGGCGTGCTGCTCGATGAGCGCATCGATCTCGGCGAGCGAGTCGTTGACTCCGCTCACAATCTGTTCGGCATAAGGCCAGCTCGACGCTCGCTGCGGAGCGGCAGCAGCACGGCGAGCCTCCTCGCCGAGGATCTCGGAAATCGGAACCTGGCGCACATCGGCGATGTAGAGCATGTCGAGGGCCCGCTTGCGGGCCTTGCTACGAGCGCTCACTACTCGCTGACGCGGCCCAGGTAATCACCCGTTCGCGTGTCGACCTTGACCTTGGTGCCCGTCTCGAGAAACAAGGGAACCTGAATCTCGTAGCCCGTCTCGACCGTCGCGGGCTTGGTGCCACCCGTCGAGCGGTCGCCCTGCAGGCCCGGCTCGGTGTAGGTGACCTCGAGAATGACCGACGCGGGCAAGTCGAGGTAGAGCGGCGCACCCTCGTTCATGGCAATCGTCACGATCTGGTTCTCGAGCATGAAGTTCGAGGCGTCGCCAACGACCGACGCGGGCACCGTCACCTGCTCGTAGTCGGTGGTGTCCATGAACACATAGTCGGCACCGTCTTGGTAGAGGTACTGGTAGTCGCGACGGTCAACGGTCGCGAAGTCGACCTTGGTGCCCGCGTTGAACGTCTTGTCGACAACCTTGCCGCTCATGACATTGCGCATCTTGGTGCGCACGAACGCGCCGCCCTTGCCCGGCTTGACGTGCTGGAACTCGATAACGTTCCAGAGCTGCCCGTCGAGGTTGAGCACGCTGCCGTTCTTGATGTCGTTCGTGGTCGCCATGAGTACCTGAAGTCCGTTTCGGTGAGGAGCAGAAGAATCGAGCGCGCGAGCGCGCCGCCGCGAAAGTCTAGTCGACGCGCGTGCGCGCTCCCTATTGAGCGTGCAGTAGCTGGGCGAGAGCGAGGCGGTACGAGCCGAATCCGAACCCGGCGATGACTCCGGTCGCAACCCCAGAGATAACGCTCGTGTGCCGAAACTCTTCGCGCGCATGCGGGTTCGAGAGGTGAACTTCAATGACCGGGATGCCCGCCTCGGTCACGAGGGCGACCGCGTCGCGCAGTGCGTAGCTGTAGTGCGTGAACGCCGCGGGGTTGAGGATGACCGGGGTACGAGCATCCGCCGCATCATGAAGCCAGCCGATGAGCTCGGCTTCGTCGTTCGACTGTCGAAGATCGATCTCAACACCCTCGGCGGCCGAGCTGAGCTCTTGGCGCAGCTCGTCGAGCGTCGCTGTGCCATAGATCGTGGGCTCGCGCGTGCCGAGGCGATTCAAGTTGGGCCCGTTGAGCACGAGCACGCGAGTGACTGCGGTCATGGCGTCACCCTACCGGCGTGAGCGCTCACTCCCCTACCTCTTGGTAGGCGGCAAAGAGCATCGACTCGTCGGTGCCATTGAGCACGCGCGGCTTGGCTACGTCATCGAGAACGATGAAGCGCAACATGCCGGCGCGCGCCTTCTTGTCGCGCTGCATCGTCGCGAGCAGGGTCTTCCAGCGACCGAGCGGATACCCCGTGGGTAGCGTGAGAGAGGCGAGAATGCGCCGCGTGCGGTCGACCTGCTCCGCCGGTAGCGAGCCAGCGAGGTGCGAGAGCTCGGCCGCAAACACCATTCCGATCGAGATGGCGGCGCCGTGTCGCCAGCGATACCGCTCAGCGTGCTCGATCGCGTGGCCGAGCGTGTGGCCGTAGTTGAGAATCTCGCGACGGCCCTGCTCGGTGAAGTCGTCGCTGACGACAGCGACCTTGACACGGATGCTGCGCTCGATGAGCTCGCGGAAGACGGGGGTCGTGCGGTCGGTCGCGACGCTCACATCGGCCTCGAGCAACTCAAGAATGACCGGGTCGGCAATGAATCCACATTTCACGACCTCGGCGAAACCCGCGAGGATCTCGTTCTGCGGCAAGTCGGCAAGCAGGTCGAGGTCACACAAGACTGCCGTGGGTGCCCAGAAAGCCCCGACGAGGTTCTTACCCTCTGCCGTGTTGATTCCCGTCTTTCCTCCGACCGCGGCGTCGACCATTCCGAGCACGGTTGTGGGTACCTGCACCACCGCGACACCGCGCAGCCACGTGGCGGCCACGAAGCCCGCGAGGTCAGTGGTGGCGCCTCCGCCGAGGCCGACCACAGCATCCGTTCTCGTGAAGTCGGTCTGGCCCATGATTTGCCAGCAGAATGCGGCTACCTCAATGCGCTTGGCGCCTTCGGCGTCGGGTACCTCGGCGAGCAGCACCTCCACGCGCCCGGCGAGCTGCTCGCGAAGCGCCTCGGCCTGCGCGGCAAGAGGGGGCGCGTGAATGACGAGGAGCTTGCTCGCGGCGGGCGGTAGCACGGTCGCGATCTCGGCGAGCAGACCGCGGCCCACGCGAACCTCGTAGGCGGGCGGCCCACTCACGGGAATAACGGTGGTATCGGTCATGACTCTCCAGCCGAGGCCGCGCTCGCGCGCACCCACTCGGCAATCTCAGCAGCGATGTGGTCGATGGGTCGTGACGAGGTATCCCATGTCGCCGAGGCTAGGGCGGTGTAGGTGGGCATTCGGCTGTCGACGAGTCGCACCCAGGCATCGATTCCGTCACGAACAAGCGGGCGCGTGTCGGGGTCGAGGCGCTCAGCGGCCGCGTCGGGAGTGACGGTCAAGAGCACGACCGGCAGCCCCGCGAGCGACTCGGCCACGCTCGGGGTCATGACGGCTCCCCCGCCCAGCGACACGACAGCGCCGTGCTGGGCAAGAGCGACAGCGACAGCCGCCGCCTCGAGCGCGCGAAAAGCTGGCTCGCCCTGCGTGGCGAAGATGTCAGAAATCGCGCCGTGCTCAGCGGCAATCTCCCGATCGGTATCAATGAACGGTGCATCGAGGATGCGCCCCAACCGCTTGCCCACCCGCGACTTGCCGGCGGCAGGCGGCCCGATGAGCACAACAGCGGGGCCTGGGTTGCCACCGGGTGCGCTCAATCTCACGTCAGCCACGACAGGTTCGATGCCGCGTCATTCGCGGCCGTCGGAGACGGCGGTCGTGAGCGTCGGCGGAATGGCCGCGAGGTAGCCCTCCAGGTTGCGGCGCGTCTCGTCGATCGAGTCGCCCCCAAACTTCTCGAGCACGGCCTCGGCGAGAACCAGCGCGACCATAGCCTCAGCGACCACGCCCGCGGCCGGAACCGCGCACACGTCTGATCGCTGGTGATGGGCCGCAGCCGCCTCGCCCGTCGAGGTGTCGACCGTGCGTAGCGCGTGCGGCACCGTCGCGATGGGCTTCATGCCTGCCCGCACCCGTAGCACGGTGCCCGTGCTCATGCCGCCTTCGGTGCCGCCGGCACGATCACTCAAGCGCTCGATGACGCCATCGTCAACGACGAGCTCGTCGTGCGCCGCTGAACCGCGGCGACGGGTGGTCTCGAAGCCGTCGCCCACCTCGACGCCCTTGATCGCTTGAATGCCCATGAGCGCGGCCGCGAGCTTCGCATCGAGCCGACGATCCCAGTGCACGTACGATCCGAGCCCTGGCGGCACGCCGTACGCGAGCACTTCGACGACTCCGCCGAGCGTGTCACCGTCTTTGTGGGCAGCGTCAACTTCGGCGACCATCGCCGCGCTCGTCTCGGCGTGCAAGCACCGCAACGGGTCAGCGTCGAGGCGGTCGACATCGTCGGGACGGGGCAGCGGCGCATCGTCGGGAACGCGAACGGGACCGATTGCGAGCGTGTGTGCGACGAGGCGAATGCCGAGTTCGCCCAGAAACGATCGGGCGACGGCACCGAGGGCGACGCGCGCAGCGGTCTCTCGAGCACTCGCGCGCTCGAGTACCGGCCGTGACTCGTCGAAACCGTACTTCTGCATTCCGACGAGGTCAGCGTGGCCCGGTCGCGGCCGCGTCAGCGGCGCGCCACGCGCGCCCGTGAGCTCGGCCGGGTCAACGGGGTCGGCGCTCATGATCGTCGTCCACTTGGGCCACTCGGTGTTGCCGATGCGCAGCGCGATGGGGCTGCCCATGCTGAGGCCGTGGCGCACGCCACCCGAGATCGTGAGCTCATCCTGCTCAAACTTCATGCGGGCACCGCGCCCGTAGCCGAGCTTGCGCCGCTGCATGTCGGCTTGGATCGACTCGCGCAGCACGGGAACGCCGGCGGGCATCCCCTCAAGAACGGCGATCAATTCGGGGCCGTGGGATTCTCCGGCGGTCAACCAACGCAGCATGACGCCATTCTCCCATGCGTGCAGGGGGCGGGATGCCCGCCGCGAGCCACCCGAACCGTCAGGCCGCGTCGAGCGCCGCTCGCATCGCGAGCTCGAGGCCCGCTTCATCGTCGAGCGGCTCCTCGGTCTGGCCGGAGACGAAGAACCGCACTTGCCGCACTGCCTGGTGTAGCAGCATGTCGCGACCCGATGCCACCCGACCGCCGACCTCCAGCCACTGAGCAGCGAGGGGGCCCGGCCACGGGTGATAGGTCACGTCGAGGGCCACAGCCGTCGTGCGCGCGTCGAAGGGCATCGCCTGGCTGAGGCCGACGCCATTCGGGAGTGTCCACGCGACAACGTCTGCTCCCTCCACGACGTGCTCGAGGTCGGCGAGTCGCACGAGGTCGAGTTCAAGACCCAGTTGCTCGGCCACGGCCACGAGAGCCCCCGCCCGGCCCGCGTCACGAACGCCGACCGAGACGCTCCGCGCGCCCATGCCCGCTAGGGCAACGAGTACCGAGCGAGCGGTGGCCCCGGCACCCGCAATGGATGCGTGTCGCACCTCATCAACGCCGGCGTCACGAAGAGCTCGTTCGATACCCGCGACATCGGTGTTGCGCGCAATGCGGCGCCCGTCGTCAGCGAACAGCATCGTGTTGGCGGCACCCGTCAGCGCGACAGCGTCATCCCACTCATCCGCGATCCGATAGAGCTCTTCCTTGAGGGGCATCGTCGCCGAGATTCCCCGCCACGATCGATCAAGACCATCGAGAAAGCCCGCCAGCTCGTGCTCACGCACCTCGTGGCGCCCGTAGTGCCAGTCGAGTCCGAGGTGCACATAGGCCGCGCCGTGCAATACAGGCGAGAGCGAGTGAGCAACCGGATGCCCGAGTACGGCGAGCTGCCTACTCACAGTACGCAGCGTTTTCCTCGCTAGCCCGACACCAGGCGCGCAATTGGGCCACACCCTGCTCGTGCTGAGCCACCGTCTCCGAGAACACGGTTTCTCCCGTGGCGAGATTGACGGTCACGAAGAAGAACCACGGACCCTCGGCAGGGTTGAGCGCCGCGTCGATCGCCAGATCGCCCGGCGCCGCGATGGGCCCGATCGGCAGCCCTTCGATGACGTAGGTGTTGTACGGGTTATCGGCATCGAGGGCGTCACCACTCGACCACACCGAACCGGTTTCGCCAGCGCCGTATTGCGCGGTCGAGTCAAGCTCGAGGCGCCATCCCGCGTCGAGGCGGTTCACGACCACGCGAGAAACTCGGTAGAAGTCGTCGGCAAGTCGCGCTTCGCGCTGAATCAGCGAGGCTTTTGTGAGCACGGTGTGGCGATCTTCTTCAGGTACGCCCGCTGCGTCGAGTCGGGCGAACGTCTCGTCAACGAGGCGTCGAATGTGGTCTTCGGCCGTCGACCCGGGTTCGAAGGTGTACGTCGCCGGGAAGAGATAGCCCTCGATATTCGGAGCAACATCGGGAATGCCATAGATCGACGGGTCGGCGATCGCCGCCTCGTAATCGGCGAGAGGAATCCCCGTGCCGGCAGAGAGCGCGTCAATCACCTCACCCGCGCGCAAGCCTTCGCGCACCGTCGCGCTCAACTCAACCTTGTTGGCGGGATCAAGCAGGGCATCGAGCGCCGATTGAGCAGACATCTCTTCTTGCAAGCGATAGGTTCCCGGCACGAATGAGATCGACGGATCCGCGAGCAGCAGGTCGTAGAACGCGTCGAAGGTCATCGTGACACCCTGTTCGACCAATGAGGTCGCGACGTCAGAGCCAATCTCTCCCGCGTAAATCGTGACGAGCACCTCGGTGCCGTTTCCGGTTCCGGGGTAGTCATTGGGCAATTCCCAGCCAAGCAGCTCGCGCACCTGGCTTTCGTAGTTCGACCAGACGTACCACGCACCGCCGGCACCGATACCCAGCAGAAGCGAGAAGATGCCCAGCAGCACCCAGGGCCAGCGACGGCGGCGGCGCGTCGGCTGGGACGACGACGAGCGCCCGCGCTTTCCGCGACGCGATTCACTCTCGCGGGCGGCGCGACGACTCGACGGTGCGCCGTTCTCGGTCGGAGCATCCACTGACGAAGCAGAGGGAGCAGCGGTCGGTTGAGAGCGGAAGATGTCGTCCCAGGCGTCGTTATCGGTCACGCGATCGGTCGTCTTTCGTGCGGCTCGACGAGCGTGCCAGGCGGGTTCCCGGTCGAACGCTCGAGGTCGAGGGCGTGCTGAAGCAGAATAACAGCGGCGGCTTGGTCCACGACCGAACGTGAGTTCTTCGCGGTGCGCCCCGCGTCACGCAAGCCGCGCGCCGCGCTGACGGTCGTCAGTCGTTCATCGACCAGCCGCACACCAACGTCGAGCACCTCGGCGAGCTCACCGGCCACGGCTCGCGAATCGTCGGTCGAGGCTGTCTCGGTGCCGCTCAATGACAGCGGCAGCCCCACGATGACCTCGATCGCCTCGTACTCCTCAACGAGGCGACGGATGCTCTCGACGGGTGCCTCGCGCCGAGCGAGCGTCTCAACCGGCGTCGCGAGCATGCCGTGGGGGTCGCTGCGCGCCACACCGACGCGCGCTCGGCCCACGTCGATGCCGAGTCGCACGCCGATACGCATGCTTAGCGCCGCAGCTCAGCGAGCACGGCCTCGATCGCCGCGGGAATCGCCGACTGGTCAGTTCCCCCGCCCTGAGCGAGGTCGTCTTTGCCTCCACCGCCGCCACCGAGCACACCCGACGCGACGCGCGCGAGAGCGCCCGCTTTCGCACCGGCGTCGCGCGCCGCGGGCGTCGTCGCCACAATGACCGTCGCCTTGCCGGCCACCTCGGCTGCGAGCACGACGACCGTCGCCGAATCGCTCAGTCGGCCCCGAACGGTCGTTGCGAGCGTGCGCACGTCATCCGCCGAGCCGAGAGCGCCGAGGTTCTCGGCGACCACCGTGTACGGGCCGAGGGTCGAGGCTGCCGCGACGAGCGCGGGTACGCGTTCACTCAGCCGTGCCGATTCGTATTGCGCAATCGTCTTCTCGGCAGCCTTCAGTTGTGCGCTCAAGTCAGCGATGCGGTCGGCGAGCTGGTCGCGGGGAATCTTGAGGCTGCTCGTCAACTGCTGCACGAGAGCGCGCTCCGTCGCGAACTCACGGAAGGCTTCGAGCCCCACGAGCGCCTCAACGCGTCGGTTGGTCGAGCCAACAGACGACTCGCTCACGAGGCTGATCATGCCAATTTCGGCCGAGCCGCTGACGTGAATGCCCGCACACAACTCGCGCGACCAGGGGCCGCCGATGTCGACGACACGCACGGTCTCGCCATACTTCTCGCCAAACAGCGCCATGGCGCCGAGAGACTTTGCCTCGTCGAGCGCCATCACCCGCGTCGAGACCGGCAGGTTGTCACGCACGGCGATGTTGCTGATCTCTTCGATCTCGCTGCGCGTCGCTGCGCTGAGTGCCTGGTTCCAGGTGAAGTCGAGCCGCATGTAGCCGGCCTTGTTGTACGACCCCGACTGGTGGGCGTCGTTGCCGAGCGTCTGACGCAGGGCCGCGTGAATGACATGGGTTGCAGAGTGCGCCTGGCTCGCCGAGCGACGGTACACCGGGTCAACCTGCGTGGTCGCGGCGTCGCCCACATGCACTTCGCCCGAGCGCACCTGCACGGTGTGGCTGATGAGACCCTTGACGGGCTTCTGCACATCGAGAACCTCGAGGTCGAAGCCCGAGCCCACGATCGATCCCTCGTCACTGTCTTGACCACCCGACTCGGCGTAAAGCGTCGTCTCAGCCAGGATCACTTCGGCGATGTCGCCGGCTTGGGCAACCGCAACGCTCTGACCGTCGACGAGAATGCCAAGCACGGTCGTCTCAGCCTGCAACTCGTCGTAGCCCAGGAACGCGGTTTCGCCCGCTGCGCGGAACTCGCCGTAGACGCTCACGTCGGCGAGAGCGCCCTTCTTCGACTTCGCGTCAAGCTTCGCCCGCGTGCGCTGTTCGGCCATGAGGCGGTCGAACTCGGCGCGGTCGACGGTGAGTCCGTTCTCTTCTGCCATTTCGAGCGTGAGGTCGAGCGGAAAACCAAACGTGTCGTGCAACTGAAACACCGTGTCGCCCGGCAGCGTCGTCGCGCCGGCGGCCGTTGTCTCGGCCACCGCGAGGTCAAGAATCGTCGTGCCCGCCACCAGCGTGCGCAAGAAGGCCTCTTCTTCGCCGAGGGCCAATCGCGACACGCGGTCATAGTGCTCGGTGATCTCGGGGTACGCCGAGCTCATGGCGTCGCGCGAGGCAGCAAAGAGCACCTCGAAGCTTGGCGCGTCCACGCCCAGCAACCGCATGGCACGGATGCTGCGCCGCAGCAAGCGCCGCAAAATGTAGCCCCGACCCTCGTTGCCGGGCGCAACGCCATCGGTCATGAGCATGAGTGACGAGCGCACGTGGTCGGCGATGACGCGCATACGCACGTCATCGTCGTGGTTGGAACCGTAGCGGCGTCCGGACATCTCGGCAGCAGCATCCAAAACCGGACGCACCTGGTCGATCTCGTACATGTTTTCGACGCCTTGCGTCAGGAACGCGACGCGCTCCATGCCCATGCCGGTGTCGATGTTCTTGTTCGGCAGCTCGCCGAGAATCTCAAAGTCGTTCTTGCCGGTTCCCTCACCGCGCAGATACTGCATGAAGACGAGGTTCCAGATCTCGACGTAGCGGTCGTCGTCGGTGGCAGGCCCGCCGTCGACGCCGTAGGCCTTGCCACGGTCGAAGAAGATCTCGGAGCACGGGCCGGCCGGGCCGGGCTGCCCCGTCGACCAGTAGTTGGTGTCCATGTCGAGGCGTTGGATGCGGTCATCGGGCAGACCCGCGATCTTCTTCCACAGCGCGATCGCTTCATCGTCGTCTTTGTAGACCGTGACCCAGAGGTCTTTCTCGTCGAAGCCCATGCCGCCGTCACTCTGCGACGTCGTCAAAAGCTCCCAGGCGTACGAGATGGCGCCCTCTTTGAAGTAGTCGCCGAACGAGAAGTTGCCGTTCATTTGAAAGAACGTGCCGTGGCGCGGCGTCTTGCCGACCTCTTCGATGTCATTCGTTCGGATGCACTTCTGCACGCTCGTCGCACGCGGGTACGGTGCCGGCACCACGCCCGTGAGGTACGGCACGAAC
>CALRWH020000021.1:0-26027 GCA_943371805.1 Pseudomonas synxantha
CCCGTGTCGCGCATCGCCGAGCACCCCGTTGATCTTGTGACCGAATACTTCGCTCGTGCGATTGACGCTCTTGACGAGTGGAAAGACGCGCTCGCTCATGAGATAACGCAACTGCGCCGCACCGCGCCCCTGACGACCGACCGCCTCGACGAGGTGGTCGAGCCCTCGGCGCTACGACTGTTCGACACTGTCGATCTGCCGGTCTACGGCTCCGGGTTCATCGCCGCCCTCAACTGGCTCGCCGACGCCAACAGCCACCTGGCGTGGTGGCAAGGCCCGGAACGGGCCCAGCTCGTTCTCGCGGCGCAATCGGTCAACAAAGAGCACATCGACTACAGCGAGCTTGAGTGGTACCGAGTGCCGCTCGCCACGGGGCAGCCGCACGTCGCTGGTCCGTACGTTGACTACCTCTGCAGCGACGAGTACACGATCACGGTCGCCGCGCCCGTGCACATCGACGGGGTGTTCGTGGGCGCAGTCGCCCTCGACCTGCTCATCGACCGGGTCGAGCGCGACCTCACACCACGACTTGCCGCATTCGGCGACGACATCTCGATCGTCAACGGGGTCGGCCGCGTTTTGCTCTCAACGAGCCCCGCGCGCGAGACAGGCGACACCATTCGCGGCGATGACCTCGCGGGCTTCGAGCGCTTCGCCTGCGAGGGCATGGCGCTCGACGTGCTCATCGCTCGCTGAATCTGCCTACCCGACGAGCACGCCTGCGAGCCACGTCAGGTACGGGATGCCCAGCACGAGGTTGATCGGGAACGTCACACCGATGCTCGCCGCGAGCGGAATCGCGAGGTTTGCCTCCGGGAACGCGAATCGCAAGGCCGCGGGTGCCGCGATGTACGAGGCGCTCGCGCACAGGATGGCGAGTACGACGGCGCCACCCTGCCCCATTCCGAGTGCGACCGAGAGCGCCACGACAGCGCCACCGATCACGAAGGGGAAGAGCGCGGCGAACACGAGCAGGCCGGGGCCCGCCTCGCGCAGTGAGCCGAGGCGCTGACCGGCCTCGATGCCGAGGCCGAGCAAGAACAGCGCGAGCACGCCGCGGAACGGCTCATCGAAGAAGCCTTGAACGCCCGCGTACCCCGCGTCGCCGATGGCGAAGCCCAACACGAGGCCACCCGCGAGCAACACGATCGACTTGCCCGCGAGCACCTCGTGCAAGGCTCCGGCCCACTTCACGGGGCCCTTCGCGGCACGACTGGCGAGCAAGATGCCCACAACGATGCCGGGAATCTCGAGCACCGTGAGCAAGGTGGGTGCGTATCCGGGATACGCGATTCCCGAGGTCTCGAGAAAGACGAGCGCCGCGGTGAAGGTGACGAGTGAGGTCGAGCCGTAGTGAGCCGCGACGCTGCCACGGTCAAGCGGGCCAAGCCGCGACATGACGCGCAGCGCGCCGTAGGCAACGATCGGAATGACAATGCCGAGCGCGAGAGCAAGCAACACCGGGCCAATGACCTCGGCGAAGGTCGCAGCACGCAACGCAACGCCACCCTTCACACCGATCGCAAGCAGCAGGTAGATCGAGATCGAGGTTGTTAGCGCCTCGGGCAACCGCAAGTCGCTGCGCACAGCGACGGCAACAAGCCCGAGCACAAAGGCGAGTACGGGAGCCGAGAGCAGGTTGGCTGCGGCAGTTTCGAGAATCATGGGGTGGCTCCAGGGGTGGAAGCGAAAGGTGAACTTAAATTCACGCGTCACGCACTATACATGCAGTTTGTTTCATTCGTAGTACGGACAGGTCGCAGCGACTGGCACAATGGCCCAATGTCGTCGTGGACCTTTCTCACGCACCATGCGCACATCTTGCTCGAGGTCGCCAAGAACCCCGACGCGACGGTGCAGCAGTTAGCTGACGAAGTCGGCATCTCGACTCGGTCGACCGTGACGATCTTGGGTGACCTCGTCGACACGGGCTACCTCGAGCGCGAACGCCGCGGACGCCGCAATCACTATGCGGTCATGCCCAGCGCGCCGCTCCGGCATCCCTCCAACGCCGGACACACGGTCGGCGAACTCATCAACGCTCTCGCCGAGCTGCGCTGAGCTCGATCGGTCGCGCCGAGCATCCGTGTCGCCACTAAGCTCGCACCATGTCTGATCACGATGACCGTCCCGTGGGGTTCATGGGCAAGCTGCGCAGCATGAAGATCATCACCTGGGTTCTGATCATCGGCCTCGTCGCGATCACGCTCAGCGGCACGACTCTGTTGTTCGTGCTCTTCAACAGCTAACTCACCCGCCGGAGCTGTCACCCAAGGGCTCAACTTCGAAGTCATCCATGGCCGGGCTCAGGGCAGCCCCGCCCGTGCCGGGCATGATCTCAAAGCCCACTTCGAAGTGCACGAGCATCGTTGCGAGTGACTGCAGCACGCTCAGGTCGCCCTCGGCAATTGCGCGCCCGTCAGCAATGAGGTGTGGCAAACCTTCGACACCCATCATGGCCAGCTCAAGATTGGCCCGATCGATCGTGAGCGTTAGGTCGGCACCATCAGCGCGGTAACCCGCAAGGTTCGTGAGCGTGGCGTTGCTGAGCTCCACGACGAACTGCTCACCCGTGTCGGGGGTGATGAGGTTGATCGTGAAGGCGGTGTCGGCGGCCGCCGCGCTATTGAGTCGAATACCCAACACGTCGAGAAACTGGCTCGTGCTCAGGGCGCGAATCATGTCGGGGCCCGACGACTTGGGCGATGCGCCCTGGGGGATGCCCGTGCGCAGTTCGAACGCGGCCGCCAAGAAGCTGTTGCGCACGCTCGGGCTCTCGTTTTGGTACCCGAGCTGCTCAAACGCGTCGGCCAAAAGCTGCTTTGCGTCAAAGTTCTGCGGCTCGGCGTAGACGAGCTTGGTGACGATTTCGGTGGCGAGCAAGTAGTCGCCCGCATCGACCAGCGCACGGCCACGCGAGAGGATCGCGGGCGCTCCGCCCATCATCTCGACGTACAGCGGAGCCGAATCCTCCGGCGACAGCGGAACGAGCGTTGTGGGGTTGCCGTCCCAATACCCGAGGTAGCGATTGATGACCGCTCGAGCGTTGTGGGCAACCGAGCCGTGATAACTGCGTGCAGCCCACTGCCGTTGCAGGCTCGCTGGCACCTCGTAGCGGTTGTGAATCTGGTTGATGGTCACGCCCTGATTGGCCAGGTGCAGCACGCCGTTGTTGAGGTTGCCGTAGGTGTCACGCTGCACACGCATGACCTCTTGAATGCGCTCGTTGCCCCAGCGTGGCCACGAGTGCGAGGCAAACATGACCTCGGCATCGCGCCCAAACTCGTAGAGCGCGCGATTGATCTGGCGCGACCATTCGAGGGCGTCTCGCACGAGCGCTCCGCGCAACGTGTAGATGTTGTGAATCGTCGCCACGATGTTCTCGGCGGCCCAGAACGCTTTGAGGTCAGGAAACCAGGTGTTCATTTCGGCCGGCGCCTCAGTGCCCGGAGTGTTCTGGAACACCATCCGTACGCCATCGACGGTCAGTTCTTCGATGTCGGCTTCGATGTAGCGGGTCGGCGCGATGAGCCCGACCGACCCCGAGGCCACGCCCTTGCCGATCGCCTGATCGACGTGACCGAACGGACTGCGATCGAGCAGCACGCCATATTGGTAGAAGGCGCGACGGTTCATGGCGTTGCCCGAGTAGACGTTCTCGGCCACAGCGTGGTCCATGAAGCCGACGGGCGCGATGACCTGCACGCGCCCCGCGCGCACGTCGGCCTCATCGATGACACCGCGAACGCCCCCGAAGTGGTCGACGTGCGAGTGCGAATAGACAACAGCGACCACCGGGCGCTCGCCCAAGTGTTGGCCGACAAGGGCCAGCGCTGCCGCCGCTGTCTCTGCCGCCGTCAGCGGGTCAAAGACGATCCAGCCCGAGTCAGAGGCCACAAAGGTGATGTTCGCGAGGTCGAAGCCGCGCACTTGATAAATCGCGTTGGGCGCGACCTCAAAGAGTCCGTACTCCATGTTGAGGGTCGCCTGCCGCTGCAGCGAGGGGTGAATGCTGTCGAACTGCTCCCCGCCCAGCAAGAAGTCGTAGGCGCCAATGTTCCAGGCCACGTGCCCGGCCTCGGCCATGATCTGCCGATAGTCGGGCGCCGCAATGAAACCGCGCCGCGCCTCCTCCATGTCGCGCTCATCGTCGAACGGCAGAGCGGCACGCGCGGCCGCTTGCGCAGCCTTCGTCGAGGGGCTCGGCTGCGTACCCAGCGGGTGGAAGTGTGCGTGCTCGGTCATGGCGTGTGCTCTTTTCAGGGTGGGGTGACCATGCGGCGCTCGTGCGGGTCAGGCGAGAATCTGGGCCTTCTTGGCCTCGAACTCGTCGGGCGTCAGGATGCCCGCGTCGCGCAATTCGCCGAGTTGCTTGAGCTGCTCGAGTTTCGCGCTCATGTCATTCGCGGGCGCGGCGGCGGCCGGCGTGGGTGCGGCAGCCGGAGCGGCCGCAGCCGCGGGGGCCGCAGCGGTCTGCGCCGCCCACTGCGCCTGCTGGCGACGCTGAACCTTGCCGTGCACTGAGCTGGCCACGGCGGCGTGGGTGGCGGTTCTGAGCAGTCTCATGGTCAGTGTCCTTCGGTCTCATCGATCGCGGCGACGAGCGCGTCGACCTCGATCGGTCCTTCGGCAAGCAGCACGGCGCCCTCGCTCTCCCATGCCACCAGGGCGGAGATCATCGAGAGCTCTTCGTAGATGACGATGACGGCAACGCTGCCGGGCGACATGGCGTCGCCGATCTCGTGAATGTCATCGTCGTCGAGCAAGTAGGTGGCGGCTCCGTCGAAGAACGCCATGTCGACGCCGTCGATTTCGCCCAGGTCGTGGGCGGGCGTCGTGACCACGTGCCCGTCTGCGCCCTTGCTGAGGAACTCGATGTCGAGCACGAGGATGCGCGCAGCATCCGACAGCTCAACGATGCGGCGGAAGCCGGCGCCCGTAACCTTGCCGTCAGGAAACTCGATGACGATGTAGTCGATCGGTCCGAGTCGCTCGGAGGGTGCGTGATGTGGTGCGGTGACCATAGCGGGCTCCTTCGCTCGCGGTCAGCGTAACCCTTGGGGCACACTAGCGCCATGCTTCCGGTCACCGACCTCATTGCGAGCCTCGACGATCCCGCTCGCGCAGTGCTCGAACGCTGTCGAGTGCGCGCTCTCGAGCTCGTGCCCGACGCCGTCGAGGGCATCTCGTATGGCATGCCCGCGCTCCTGCATCGCGGGAAGGGGCTCGTCGCGGTCGCCCTTACCAAGGCCGGCTACTCGCTCTACCCGTTTAGCGGACAGGTCATCACAGCGCTCGCCCCCGAACTCGGCGACGTCGCACGAACCAAAGGCGCCGTGCAATTCACGGATGCCCGCCCACTGCCTCCCGCGGCCTTCGACGCCCTCGTGCTCGCCCGCCGCGCCGAGATCGACGCGGCGTTCGGCGGCTAACCCCGTCTAGATCAGCCAGGGCGCCTTCTGCACGAGCGCGAGTCGCTTCCACGGCAGGCCCGTGCCCATGCCGATGGGCCACTCGGCCATCCACATCGCAAGCAAGACGAACGAGCCGACGACGGCGCTCACGCGCAGCCCGATGCCGAGCGTGACGGCGACGCCGATGGCAAGCATGGCGATCATGAACAGCACGTCGGATGCGGGGCTCGCGATCGACGCAAAGAACGGCTTGAGCGGCCCCACCACAGCGTCACCCAGCAAGAAGCCTTGGCTCGGGGTTCCGCCGTTCACCCACGCGCGCTCGGCCGGCGTGGAGTAGCCGAGCCCAAAGGTCTTGTCGAGAAACGCCCACAGAAAGATGAAGCCCGTCGCGAGCCGCAACACGGCGAGCACGCGGCGGGCGACATCAGAGCGCACGACGTCGAGCTGTGTCGCGAGTCGGCCCGGGTGCGAACCGTTGGTCGACGTGCTGGCCGCGCTCGGCGAGACCGACCCGCCGGCTAGGGCGGTGTCAGATTCAGTCATGGTGTGTCCTCAGAAGTACGGTCGGTGATCGAACATGCGGGATCGAACCGAAGCCGGGGTCTGGGGCAACGCGCTGAACGTATCACGCGGGCCTGACGCGCGGGTATAACGTGATGGCCATCGCATCGGCTCGTCGAAAGGCCCTCTCATGCTTCGGTTCATCATTCGCCTCGCGATCTACCTCGGTACGGCAGCACTGGCGCTGCTGATCACCTCGTGGATCCTCCCCGGTTTCGGCCTGAGCCTCTCTGGCTTTCTCGTGGCGGTCGGGGTCTTCGCGCTCGCGCAGAGCATCCTGACTCCGTTCATCGTCAACATGGCGCGCAAGTATGCGCCCGCCGTGCTCGGCGGCATCGGGCTCGTCTCGACCTTCGTGGCGCTGCTGCTCGCGAGCATCTTCCCGGGCGGCATCACCCTGAGCGGAATCGACACCTGGGTGCTCGCGAGCCTCATCGTCTGGCTCATCACGGCGCTCGGCGGCTGGCTGCTGCCGCTGCTCTTCTTGCGCGGCAAGCTCGCCGACCCGAAGTCGGGCGGCGCGGCCAAGTAGTCGACTCGGGCGGCACGCCCGCGGGACGGCCCCGGGATCGTCTTTGTCTAGGCGCAGGCCACCCTCGGCGCGCTTCAATGGAATCGGAACTTCACGCGGAAGCCTCACGTTTTTCCGAGTCCGTTGAAGTGCCGCGAGCAAGGTCAGGCACGAGGGCCTGAGTTAGCACGAGAGCACGCTTCAGGGTGGAGCGATACGGCGCGGCGCCGCGCGCGCAGGGCGCGCACAGCGCGCACCGATGCGGCCGTCGGCGGGCATCCAGGTGGCGTGCGTAGCCTGAGAGCGGTGTGAGGGACGCCGTTCGACGCTCCCCCGCCAACGTGTGAAGGGAACCCGCAATGCGCAGCTCATCCTCCCCCGCTGGCTTCGACATTCGAGAGGCAGTCGAGAACCTGCGCGACGCGTTCACTCCACGCGGTTCGGGACGCTCAGCGGGGGCATCGCACGGTGACGTGCGCGCGGCCATCCTCTCCGCCCTTCAGCACGACGCGAAGAACGGCCACCAGGTCATGCAGGCCATCGGCGCAGCGAGCGGAGGCATGTGGATGCCCTCCGCCAGCCAGGTCTACCCCATGCTTCAGCAGCTCACCGACGAGGGTCTGCTCAGCGCACAGCACGACGGCGAACGCAGCGTTTACGCGCTCACCGAGTCGGGCCGCGAGGCGGCCGCCGCGCACGCGCACGAGCCGGCCGGCGAGGGCTCAAGCCGCTCGAGCTGGAACGTCAGTGACATCACTGACCGCATGAGTGACATGGCCGATCGTGTGAGCGGTCGCATGAACGACCACTGGAGCGAACGCACCTCGGCGGTTCCGCGCGCGGGCGCCAAGCTCGCGCAGGCAGCGGCGCAAGTGACGCAGTCGGGCACGCGCGAGCAGCAAGAGCGTGCGGCGGCTCTGCTCGACCAGACGCGCAAAGCGCTCTACGCCATCCTCGCCGAAGACTAGGTCGTGCCCAGCGAGAGCGCGAACCGCGCTCCGACGAACGATCCCGCGCTGAAGGCGCGCTACCGACGCATCATGCGCTTTGCGGCGCGCGCCCTCGCGCAAGCGTGGTGGTTCGAACTCGTGCTGCCGCGGTTTGGCATGTCGCGTCTCGCGGCGCGCGGGCGCATCCGTCGCCTGCAAAAGCTGGCTCGCAGGTTTCACGATCTGGCGGCTGACCTCGGCGGGCTCATGATCAAGGTCGGGCAGTTCTTGTCGTCGCGCCTCGACATTCTGCCGCCCGAGATCACGCGCGAACTCGAGGGGCTGCAAGACGAAGTGGCGCCCGAGTCGCTCGCCGCGATCGTGGCGCAGATCGAGCGCGAGCTGGGCATCCCGCTCGAGCGAGCGTTTGCGGGGTTCGAGCCCGAGCCGATTGCGGCCGCATCGCTTGGCCAAGCGCACCGCGCGCGGCTGTCGCCCGGCATTGCGGCTGACCTCGGGTTCGAGAACGTCGTCGTGAAAGTGCTGCGCCCCGGCATCGAGCAGATCGTCGAGGTCGACCTCGCGGCGTTGCGGCGCGTGGGGCGCTGGCTCTCGCGCGTGCGGCTCGTCAATCGGCGGGCGGATGCTCCGGCTCTCGTCGAGGAGTTCGCCGCCACGAGTCTCGCCGAGATCGACTACCGCACCGAAGCCGGCAACGTCGAGCGGTTCGCCAACGACTTCGCGAACGACCCGCGCGTGGGTACTCCGACCGTGGTGTTTGAGCGCAGCGCGCGCCGCGTGCTCACCCTGAGCGATGTGACCGCGATCAAGATCACCGACGTCGCCGCCCTGCAGGCGGCGGGCATCGACCCCAACGCGGTCGCCGGCGAACTTGCCCGCGCCACGTTCGAGCAGATCTTCGTCGCGGGCTTCTTTCACGCCGACCCGCACCCCGGCAACATCTTTGTGACACCGGGCGGCGAGGGCGGCTTCTCGCTCACCTACATCGACTTTGGCATGATGGGCGAGATTCCCGACGACCTGCGGCAGGGGCTGCAGCAGTTCATCTTCGCCGTCGCCGCGCGCGATGCCCGCGGCTGGGTCGTCGCGACGCAGCGCCTCGGCGTGCTGTTGCCAAGTGCCGACACCGTCGAACTTGAGCGCGCCATCACGGCCCTCTTCGACCGATTCGGCGGCATGGGCGTTGCCGAGCTCACCCGCATCGACCCACGCGAACTCGAGCAGTTTGCCCTGCAGTTCAGCGAGCTCGTGCGCACGCTGCCGTTCCAGCTGCCCGAGAACTACCTGCTGCTCGTGCGCACCATTTCGCTCATCTCGGGTGTCACGAGCGCCCTCAACCGCGACTTCAACATGTGGGATGCCGTCGACCCGTTCGCGCGCACGCTGCTCAACGGAGGCGGAGCATCCACTCTGCGGTCGATCGGCCGCGAGGGCATCGCGATTCTCTCGGCCCTCGCGCGATTGCCCCAGCGAGTGGATGCTCTCGCCACGCGCCTCGACCGCGGCGAGCTCGCCGTGCGCAGCCCCGAAGTCGAACAGCGCTTGCGCGTGCTCGATGGCAGTGTGCGCCGCGCGACCTCGGCGGTGCTCTTTGCAGCGTTGCTCATCGGCGGAATCCTGCTCCGCCCGAGTGACGAGGTGCTCAGCTGGGTGCTGCTCGGAGCCTCAGTGCTTCCCCTCCTGCACGTCGTGCTGCCGTGGCGGCTGCGGTAGCCCGCTACCAGATCACGAGCCCACCTCCGCCATGAGCCGTGTGACCTCGGTCGGCGACTGCAGATAGACACCGTCGGTTAAGCGGGCACTCCCGCCGAGCGACGGCTTGTGCGGCTGGCGCTCGGGCCAGGCGTCGGCGTCGGGCAAGATGGCCGCGGCGTAGAGGCCGCGCGAGGTGGGCTTGAACGAAACGGCGATGCGGCCATCCGCATAGAACGGTGCATAGCCGCGGCACGGTTGAAGGGTGAGTGCGGTGTTGCGTGCGGCCTCAACAGCGTGGTCGAAGAGGGCCCGCTGGTCGGGAAACTTCGCGAACAGCTGGTCGACCAGGTCGTCGGGTTCTTCATAGTGATTGGTGCCGAGAGTCACTTCGGCGACGGTCATTGCCTGAATGCGACCGAGCCCGTTTTCGAGCAGGCGTGCCTCGGCCGCCGCGCGATCAGTGATGCCTTCGTCGGCCAACACGGCCTGCCATTCGGCAAGGTCTTTGCCCGACTTTCGCTTGAGGTTGGCGATGATGGCTTCGCCCATCGCCTTGGGTCCGAGTGCCACAGCGGCGTCTCCTTCGTGTCTCAGTGTGCGGTCTCCGCTTCACCGCCACGGTAGGGCGAGACGACCTCGCCGCCATAGAACGGAAGCGACACGTTCCGCCATTCAGCCGGTGCACGACCCGTGAGCCGGCGGCACGCCCGCGCGTAGTGGGAACCGTCGGCGTACAGGCCGAGAGAGTTGTACCCGCCTCCGTCTCGATCGGCGCGAAGAGTCGCGGCAAGTTGCTCAACCGCCGTGATCTGCGTGAGAGATTGCCCCGCGAATCTCACCATCAGTCGTTGCACGCGCCGATCGGCGGGCGGCAGTCGGTGACCGTCGTGACGATAGGCCCACCAGAGACGCTCGAACTCGTGCTCGTCAGGCGTCACCGTGAGGCTCGCGCGCAGATCGTGCAGCAACGACACGGCGCTGCGGTCATCCTTCTCGTCATCAAACAGGCGCAGGGCGGGATGGTCGGATGCTCGCAGCACGCTTCCACGCAGCGCCGCGGGCGGCCCGAGCATCGCCTTGACCCAGTGCGGAGCCAACGACCACACCGCCACAACGTTGTCGAGCTCGATCACCTGTGAGTGTGGCGGCAGTGCGATAGTGACGCGCCCTTGCTCGGTCGCAGTAAAGGCGACCACGGCGTCACTGCTGGGAAGAAAGGCCATCGATGGGCGCGACACCCGTTCGACACGCAATAGGTAGGGCACCGGCCGGCGGTCAGCGCGATCGACGAGCACACTTCATTGTGAGACACGGGTAACCCGCGCGGTACTCTCGCCCCATGACCAAGTACCTCATCTCGTTTCCGAGTGGTGTCATGCAAGTGGCCGACGGCGACTGGGACAACGTCGTCGAGGAGTCGCACCAGGTCATCCGCGACATGAAGGCCGCGGGCGTCTACGTGTTCGGCGGAGGAATCAACGAAGACGTCGAGCCGGTCGCGGTTGCCGGTGATGGCACGGTCAGTGAGCCGCGCTATGCCGCGTTCGACAAACTCGACGGCGGACACACGGTCATCGAGGTGCCGACGCGCGACGAAGCTGTGGAGTGGGCGCGGCGCGTCGCCGTCGCCTGCCGCTGCCCGCAAGAGCTGCGCGAGTTCATGTACGACCCCGAGTCGTAAAGGGCGAGACCGCTCGCGCCCTCTGGCGCGGCGACACGATTGCTACCTGAGGATGACCCACGTGTGGCGCCCCGCTGATAGCGTCAAGGGCATCCGGCTCTTCGCGACGCATTGGGGGCATTGTGCACATCTGGAAGCGATGGGTGTTTCCCATCATCGGCCTTGTCATCGCGACGGTGATCGCAGTCTCCGTGGCGAAGCTCGCATTCTTCCCCGACGAGCAGTCATCGGCAGAGCAACCCTGGGCCGAAATCAGCGACCCTGTCGTTTCGGTTGAGCGCGGCAGCCTCGTCAACCAGCTGACCCTCACGGGAACGATCGCTCGCGACGAGACCTACGCTCTCAAGTCAGAGGTCTCGGGCACCGTGGTCACGGTGCACGTCGGCAACGGTGCTGCGGTGAGTGCGGGCCAAGTGCTGTTCACGGTGCGGCTCGACACGAATCGACGACTCGTTGACATCGTCGCCCCCGAAGCCGGCTCGCTCAGCGAACTCGCACTCGTCACGGGGCAGTCGACGACGGTGGGCGAAGAGATCGCGTCGCTCTCGCCACAGCGGTTTCACGTCTTGAGCACGGTCGAGCCCGTTCAGCTCTACCGCTTGATCGACGCGCCCAGCGAGGCGACCGTAACGATCACGGGCGGGCCCGCCCCGTTCGCCTGCACGGGGCTGACGACCCAGGTTGCCGACGACGGCACGACGAGCGTTCGGTGTTCGGTTCCCGGCGACCAGGTCGTCTTTCCCGGGCTGCCCGTGCAACTCGTCGTCGATGTCGGGGCCGTCGATGATGTCTTGGTCATTCCGACCACGGCGGTCAAGGGTGGCGCGGGCAGTGGGCTGGTTTGGCTCGACGCGGGCGACGGCAGCGAACCCGTGGAGCGTGAAGTGACGCTCGGTATCAGCGACGGCTCGATGGTCGAGGTCATCGATGGCCTCGCCCAAGGCGACCTCATTCGGCAGTTCGTACCCGGAGTCGCGGCTCCCGTCGAAGAGATCTGCTACGAGATCGCGCCCGGCGAACAGTATTGCGAGACGGGCGTCAGCTGGTGACCCTCGTCTCGTTGAGAGGCGTCGCCAAGCATGTGCTCTTGCCTGACGACTCGCGGCTCGACATTCTTCACGCGATCGATCTCGACGTCGATGCGGGCGACCACGTGTCGATTGTCGGCCGCAGCGGCTCGGGCAAGACCACTCTGCTCAACATTCTCGGCTTGCTCGATGCTCCCAGCGCTGGCGACGTGACGTTTGGCGACGAGTCGACGCTCGCCATGCGAGCGGGCCGGCTCGACCGCATGCGCGGCGCGAACGTCGGCTTCGTTTTTCAGCAGTTCAACCTTCTCGCGGGGCGCACCGCGCTCGAGAACGTCGCGATGCCGCTGAGCTACTCGACCGGCGCTGCGTTCTGGCGGCGCAATGATCTCGCTGCGGCCATGCTCGACCGCGTCGGGCTCAGCCATCGACTCACGTCACGCCCTGACCGACTCTCGGGCGGTGAGCAACAACGGGTCGCGATCGCCCGTGCACTCGTGCGAAAGCCACGGCTGATCCTCGCCGATGAGCCGACGGGGGCCCTCGACGTTGAGACGGGCGCAAGCGTCATGTCGCTGCTCGACGAGGTCGCCGCCGAGTCGGGCGCCGCGCTCGTGACGATCACGCACGATCTGCATGTGGCCGCCCGAGCTCGTCGCCACTATCGGCTCGACGCGGGCGTGCTGCAAGCGGTCGACCTCGATGAGGCATTCGCTGCGAGCACCCACGCCAAACCGACTGGTGGCGTCTCGGCACGAGGAAAGAAACGATGAGCGAGCGGTGGAGCCTCGCACCCGCAGCGGGAGCCCTCGCCGATGCCTGGGCAGAATTGCGCGTTCACAAACTGCGGGTGCTCTTGAGCCTCATCGGCATCGCTGTTGCGGTTGGCGCGCTCACTGCCGTCGTGGCTCTCGGCGAGCTGCAACGGCAAGTCGCAGCTGAGCAGTCTGACCGTTTCGGCGGGCGAATCGCGACCATCATGGTCGGCGCCTACCGCGAAGACGGAGCGCCCATGAATTGGGATGCGATGGACGCGCGTTTCGACCGAGTGGCCGAACGCTACAACTTCAGCCGCACCTCGCGCATCGTTGACGGTGCGGTCACGGTACCCGTGCAGCTGCCCGAAGGCGTGACCTCGTTGCCGGCGCGGCTCGTCGACCCTGACTACGCGGCGATACACCGACTCGCGCTGCTGGAAGGCCGCTGGTTCGTCGAGGGTGACACCGAACTACTCGCGCCGCCGGTGGTGATCAGCGAGGGGCTGTGGGACACGATCGGGCGCAAGCCAATAGCGCAGCATCCCACGCTCACGATGACGGGCGATCTGGCCGGAACCTACCAAGTCGTCGGAGTAACGCCCCGAGACGGACCGTGGGATGCCGCGCCGCGGGTCGACCTGCTGTACGACACCTACCGCGAACGACTCGAAGCGATTCCGAGCGACATCTCGGTCATGCGCGAGATCTGGGTTCCGGTAGAGATCGTCGGCGAGCTGGGTCCGGTACTCGCGATGGACCTGCGGGCGGGAGCAGACCCCGGGCTCACCATCACCGTCAACCGAACCGACTGGGGCGCCCAGCCAGGCTTCGCTGACTCGGCGCTTGTCTTTCAGCTCGTGACCGGCGCCATCGCGGGCATCGTGCTGCTAATCGGCGCGCTCAGCCTGATCAACATCCAACTCGTGGCGATGCGCCAGCGCATTCGCGAGATCGGCGTGCGGCGCAGCTTTGGGGCGACGTCGGGGCGCATTTTCACCTCGGTGTTTCTCGAAAACGTGGTCGCCACGACGATTGCCGGGGCCGTCGGCATCGTGCTCGTCGTGCTCGTCATGCGCAGCGACTGGGTGATCGAGATGATGTTCCCGGGTATTCAAGACGTACCGCCGTTCCCGTTTTCGGCAGCGGTCACGGGTCTCATCGCTTCGGTCGTCGTCGGCGCGATCGCGGGGTTGATTCCCGCGCTCGTGGCGCTTCGCGTCAAGGTGATCGACGCCATCCGGTTCTGACAGTTTTGCCGATGCCGGCGATGGCCCCGCACTAAGGCGCGAGGTCGTCGAGCAGCGCCTGCGGTTCGGGGCCCGGGGCGCCGAGCACCAACAACACTGACGTCGCGTCACCAGCCGAACCCTCGAACCCGTCGCCGACCGTCGCGCTCACCGAACACCGCTCACCGCTGAGGGGCTCGACGAAGAGCGTCGCCGTTCGGCGGGCAGGCTCAGCGTCGTTCCACATCGCGCGTTCCCAGCGCACCTCGACAGATGCGAGCAGTCCGGCGAGCGTCGTGACGTCGAGGTCGACGTAGGGGCAATACGGCGGTTGGGCGCCGTCGGTCGGCGTCCACCGGCGGTCAGAGGTCGTGCGCGCTCGGGAGGCTGATGCTGCGGGTTCGCCGACGAGAGCGGGCATCCGTTCGCGAAAGAGGTGCAGTAGCTCGTCGATGGCGCGCGGCGCAATGGCGAGTTGCAGCACTGCAGACTCGGTGGCGGTCAACGTGCGCATCGCCACGTCGATCATCTCGCCCGCGAGCGACACTGCCGCCTCGGCGTGCACGCCGCAGAACCAGTCGACGTTCGGCGGATGCCCGACCATACGTTCGGCGGCCACCCTCTCGCGCCACTGCCGATCAGAGTCGCGCTCGGCAAAGGTCACGAGCCGGCCATCCGGTGCCGTGAACTCCTCGCCACAGACGGCGCACTCGGGTGGTCGCATGCGGTCACCCTACGGTTCGGTCACTCATGATCGCTAGGGTTGCCCGCATGCGCACTCCCGCTCGACTCGCCCTCGCCCTGACTCTCGCGGCCGGCTTTGCCCTGGCATTGGCCCCGACAGCAGCCGTTGCCGATACGAGCGACTTCACCTTCGACTCGTTCGACGCCGAGTACACCCTCAGCCGCGAGGCGGATGGCACGTCAACCCTGCTCGTGGTCGAAACGATCGTCGCCCGCTTTCCTGACTTCGATCAGAACCGCGGCATCATCCGCGCGATCCCCGACGACTACGACGGCGTGCCGCTCAACACGAGCGTCATCAGCGTCACCGACCAAAACGGCACCGACGTCTACTACGAGTCGTTCTACTCGGGCGGCTTCATCGAGCTCTATCTCGGCACCGACGAGTTCGTGCGCGGCGTGCAAACCTACGTCATCAGCTACACGCAGCAGAACGTTGTGCGTTCGTTCGACGACACGGGCTCTGACGAGTTCTATTGGGATGTCAACGGCACGGGCTGGCAGCAACCCTTCGGCCGCGTGAGTGCCACTGTGACCCTCGCGCCCGACCTGGCCGCGACGCTCACGGGCAATACGGCGTGCTACGTCGGCGCCTTCGGCGAGAACGAGTTCTGCACGATTGAGGAGGCGGGGGGCACCTTCACCGCGGCCGCCACCGAGCTCAGCCCTTTCGAGACCCTGACCGTGGCAATCGGCTTCGCGCCGGGCACCTTTCTCACCCCTGAGCCGACTCCGCCACCCGAGCCGCAAGAGATTCCGCTGTGGATGCACCTGATCTCGGGCGGAATCGGCCTCGGGAGCGTCGGTGCCCTCGGCGCCGCGATCGTCTCGCGCGTGCGCGCGGGCTCGGGCGCGAAGAGTCGTGGCGCAATCATTCCGCAGTACTCAGAACCCGAGGGGTTCGACATTCTGCAGGCAGCACATCTCATCGGTAGGTCATCCGCTGGCATGCCCGCCGTGATCGTGCGACTGGCCGTGCGCAAGAACCTGCGCATTCTCGCCTATGCGGTCGAGAACAACACGGCCCCCTACACGCTGCAGTACCTCAGCGATGACGGCTCCGATGTGCTCGACCTCGCGGTGCTTGAAGCGCTGTTCGGCGTGGATCGTGCGGCCGGCGACCTCAAGCCGTACGGCAAGTACGACTCGGCGTTGAGCAGTCGACTCGACGAGCTGTCGTCGCGGGCGCTCAGCTCGATCGTCGACGATGGCTTCAAGCGCATGGCGCCCGGCATCGGTTTCGGCTGGCTCATGCTTCTGGCCCAGTGGCTGTTCATGGCACTCGCCGGCGCCGCCATCATCGTCTCGACCGTGCTCTTCATCAACATCAGCCCGCTCGCGTTTCTGTCGCTCACGGGCGCGTTCATCGCCGGCTTCTTTGCCTTCGGCCTGGCGATTCGCCCTCAGCAGTTCACCGAAAAAGGTCGCGAAGCTCGCGACTACCTCGAGGGCATGAAGCTCTACCTCACCGTCGCCGAGGAAGAACGACTGCGCGTGCTGCAGAGCCCGCAAGGAGCCGAGCGCATCGACGTGGGCAACAACCTTGAACTCGTGAAGCTCTACGAAAAGCTGCTGCCCTGGGCAGTCATCTGGGGCGTCGAAGACCAGTGGATGCGCGAGCTCGCCCTGCGCGTCGCCGCCACGGACACGACCCCCGACTGGTTCGTCGGCACGAACGGCTTCGAGGTCTCTCTGTTCAGCACCGCGGTTCGGGGTGTCACGGCAACGACCCTCGCCCCCAGCACGAGCAGGTCGGGCAGCGGCGGCGGCAGTTTCTCGGGCGGCTCGTCGGGCGGCGGCTTCTCGGGTGGCGGTGGCGGCGGCGGAGGTGGCGGCGGGCGCTAGGCCGCGACCTCGGTCGCGCGGCGCTCAAGGTGGCGGCGCTCTGCCTCGTTGCTGGTCAACTGCAGCGCGCGCTCGAAGCTCGCCGCCGCGGGTCGGCCCGCCCGCGCGAGCAGCTCGCCGCGCGTCGAGTGGAACAAGTGGTAGTCGTCAAGGCCGGTGAGCCGATCGAGCATGGCGAGGCCAGCGAGCGGGCCGTCGGCCATCGCGATCGCCACGGCTCGGTTGAGCTCAACGACAGGGTTGGGCGCCATGCGCCCGAGTTGCGCATACAGCTCGGCGATCGCCGACCAGTCAGTGTCGGCGGCCGTGCGCGCGTTGGCGTGATGCCCCGCGATGATCGCTTGCACTTGGTAGGGGCCCGGCGCCATGCGCGTCATGGCGCTGTGCAGGCGGGCGTTGGCTTCGGTGATGACGTCGAGGTTCCAGCCGGTGCGGTCTTGGTGCTCAAGCAGCACGAGCTCGCCGAGCCCGTCGACCCGAGTGCCCGAGCGCGCGTGGTGATAGAGCTCGAGCGCGAGCAGCCCCTCGGCTTCGGCGCTCGCGGGCAACTCGTCGACCACCTGGCGCGTCAGCCGAATGGCCTCACCAATGAGGTCGACCCGCGTCACGTGCGCGGCGCCGCGCGACAGGTACCCCTCGTTGAAGATCAGGTAGAGCACCCGCAACAGGGCGTCCACGCGCTCGTCGAGATTCGCCGGAATCGAGAGCGGCATACCCGCCTCACGAATCTTGCGCTTGGCCCGCACGACGCGCTGCGTGAGCGTGGCCTCGGGCAGCAGGTAGGCGGCCGCGACTTCGGCGGCGGTCAATCCGCCCGCCAGCCGCAGGGTCAGTGCCACCTGCGTGTCACGGTCGAGCGCCGGATGGCAGCAGAGCAAGAGCAACCGGAGGCGTTCGTCGCCGAGAGAAGAAGCATCCATGATCAGGTCGTCCTCCTCCTCTGCGTCAGTCGTCGTGTTGTGCGCGGTCAGTTCGGGCGCGGCCTCGTGCAGTCGGCGACGGGATGCCCGGTCTCGCCGCAGCTGGTCGATCAGGGTGTTGCGGGCCACGGTGTAGAGCCACGCGGCGGGGCTTTCGGGAAGGCCCGACTGCCACGCCGTCAGGGCGGTGATGAGGGCATCCTGAACCGCATCGTCGGCGGCGTCGAGGTCGCCAAAACGACGCGTGAGGAGAGCGAGCACTCGCCCGCTCTCCTCACGCGCTAGCCGGGTGACGGCGTCGGCGATCTCCGCCGAGCTGGTCACGCTCTGTTTACGCCGCGTCCGGGCGGAACGCGACCGGGCGAATCTCGAGCGAGCCGTTATCCATCGGCAGCTTCTTCGCGAGCTCGATGGCCTCGTCGAGGTTCTCGGCCGAGATCAGGTAGTAGCCGCCGAACTGCTCTTTCGTCTCGGCGAAGGGGCCGTCGACGAGCTCGGGCGCTTGGCCGGGCGTCAGGCGAAGCGTCGTAGCGCTCATCGTCGGAGCAAGGTTGGCGCCGCTGACCCAGTGGCCGCCCTCGATGAGCAGCTGGTTGTAGGCCATCCATTCGCCCATGAATTCTTCGAAACCGGGGTCGCCGGGAGCAGGGCGGGGGGAGGACTCGTCGCCGTGGATGAGGATCATGAATTCCATAGTCGTATCTTTCCTTTCAGGGTGAGTGGGGGGTCAGTTGCCGACGAGGCCGATGACGACTGCCATCGTGACGAGCACGACGAGATCGTGTCCGGTGTTGATGAGAAAAAGTTTGACAGAACGCGACTCAAACACGGTCGTGATCAGCGCGCGACCCGCCGAGAACGCGAGCCAGCCGAACACGGCTGAGTAGAGCGCGGCTTCGAGCAGCGAGTTCTGGTTGGCGACCTGCGACGCCGAGGCGAAGTAGGCGAGCACGAACGCGCCGACGAGGTTCACCACCAAGGCAATCGGATACTGCACAGCGTCTTTCGCGGCAGGTCGCTCGTCAAGCTGCGCGAGGCGCGTCCACTGCTTGCGGAAGACCACACCGAACCACAGCCAGCCGACCACCATGGCGGCAACGGCGGCTCCGAGAACGGCGAACAGGTTGATGTCAAAGGGCATGTTCGTCTCTTTCTGAGGCGAGCTACTTGCTTGCTCTCACTCAGATGACGAACGGCTCAGGGCGAATCGACAAACTGAGCAAAATGTTTTTTCTCATCCTCCGGTTCGCTGCATGCTCGCGCGCACCGCGTCATGATCGCGACCCCGAGCGTCGCCTCTCGGCATCGATGGCCTGGCGTGCAAGCACCAGGTAATCATCACGACTGTCGGTGAGCACCATGGAATCTTCGCCATAGGCATCGAAAGCGATGTCGACCAGTTGCTGGGGGTCAGTGATGCCCGCATGTCGCGCCAATAGCCCCAGATCAAAGAGGTCGTGGTGCCGTGCTGCGGCGAGCTTCATGGCAATGAGTTCTTCGACACTCGCGATGGTGATGGTGACCCCCGTTTTCGACCCGCCACTGTCTTCCCGCGGCGGCACAAAGGGGCTTGCGTTCATGTTGAACCACGTCGGCGACAGATTCAGATCATCCGCAATAGCGGCAACCACGTCGTTCACTGCCCGAGACGGTGAGACTGCGGCATCGATGTCCGTCGTGAATCGGGTCTCGCGGTCATCCGGAAACAACAGCGCGATCGCCGAACCGCCGATCACGTGAATGTGCGCGTCGATTCCGTCGCTCGCGAGCCTCTCGGCAAGCACGTCAAGCAACCTGCGTATGTCGGCAGGGCTCATCTGGTGCTCATTGATCGACATCAGGCGCGCTCGAGACTTCGCGCGTCAATGAAGATGTTGAGTCGACGTAGATGGGCGGGAGTGCTGTGCTTGGCCCGTTCTCGTAGGGCAGGGAAGTCTGACACGAACCACGGTTCAGCCAATTTGCTTGTCGTCGTCCAGGCCGGGCGCCTCGACCCGTGCAGCGCATGCCCATAGGTTGCACGAAAGAGGGTGTCCCACCGACGATCGGGCAGCGGCGTGGGAGCGAGCTCGAGCTCGCGCGGGTCGAAGAGGTCGGGGTTATCTCGCAGCTCTTGGACTGCGTGGGTCAGTAGCCGCAGCGGATACGTCGGCTGGCGATCAGCGAGCAACGATTGCGCCATGGACTCTGCAACGCGATAAGGGGCGTATCGCGACATTCGCGTCTCGGTGCCTGCGGTGACCCGAAGGCCCGCCCCCATAGCCGCCAACGCTTCACGCAGGCTGTTGAGCTTGATCGTTCCTTCTGCCTCCGAACGTTCAAGCTGAGAAATCGCGCTCGGAGTCACCGCCAGCCGCCGCGCGAGTTCGTTCACCGAGATCCCCGAGGCGAGTCGAGTCGACTTGATTGCTGTCGTCACGTGGCCCTCCGATCGCGTTGATTTTAGCTATAGCTACATTCTGCCACGACCGTGTACGCGTGAGCGACATCATGATGCTGTATCGACTGAGGCAGAGGCGGAAGGGGCCGACTCGAGGTGCTCGAGCTTGCGGATCAGCCGGTGCACGATGAGGAGCGGGACGATGCCGAAGACTCCGAATGACATGTCGATGAGCATCCACTCCAGAGGAATACCGCGCACGCTGCCCGCGATCAGGGCCAACGGAATCACGGCGACGCAGCAGATCATGCCCCACTGGATGATCCAGATGTTGCGCACGGGGTCGCGCAGTGGCCCGATGAACGCGATCGCGATCACGAGGTGCGCAAACGTGAGCCAGTCGGTGCCGTAGGCGAGAAACGGGTAGTCGTCGTTGGTGGCGATGAGGGCGTCGCGAATGCGGTCGATCCACGCCATGAATTCGGGGGCGAGCTGCGGGATGAGCGTTGCCCGCAGCAGCTCGGAGCCCCAGCGCAACTCGGTCTCGAGCGGAAACGCTGTTATGCCGCTGACCACGAGCGCCACGATGAAGAAGATCAGCCAGGCGCGGATCCACCGCAGGGTCGTGGTGCGCTCGTCGCGATTCGTCACGGAGATCAGTGTGGCATCACGTATAGGTTCGACACGTGCTCACGAATCGAGGTCACTGACGTGCAGAGGATGCTGGGCTTTCGAGTTCGTCGGTGGTACTTCAAGCTGCTGTACGCCGCCGGGGTGTGGGTGGCGGGGCTGATTTGGATTCCCCTTGTCGCACTCGGCACACCAGACCTTGCCGTGAGCATCGTGAATGTCGCCTTGAACCTGGCCGGCGTTCTTTACGGAGCACGAGTATTCCGCGGCATCGATGAGCCTGACGAACCGGCCCGACCGTGGTGGCAAATGACTGCCCGGCGCAGGCTGAGCCGAGTGATCGGCTCGTTGGCCGTGCTCGCAGGGTTGCTATACGTCGTTACCTTCGTCGGCGCGGCACTCGGGAGGGAGTCATACGTACAGGCTGTCGAACGTCTGACACTCAGCGAGATGGTCATCACCTTCACGTTCTTCGCGATCGTCGCGTTCCTCTACCTGAACTCGGCGGCGCGACTCCCGAAGCCTGGCCCGCGAAACCGTCCGCAGAGACTCGCCAAACCGCCGAGGCTGACCTAGCGGCAAACCCCGTGACGATGCCCGAACGGCCAGTTCATGATCGTCACTCCCCCTAGCCCGGGAGGCGACTCGGCTTCCAGCTGCGAGCAACCTGGATGAATCGGCCGACAAGTTCTCGCAGATCGGCTTCGCACGTGACCATCAGAGTTTGCTCGTGCGCCTCTCCTTCGGTGCCATACCCAAACTCGACTTCGCCTGAATCCCAGAGAATGATCTCGAAGTCGGCCCATACCGGCTGTACCGACAGCGACCGCCGCTCCTTGTAAGGGTGCGGCGTTTTCGCGTATCGCACGACCCCGATCTCGATGAAGTCAGGAATGTGTTCGGCGACAATTGCGTCGAATAGCCTCAAGAGATCCAATGAGGCAGTGTCCCCCTGGTCGCCTGCGACTCCGCCTCTAGGTTCGTCGCGACTGGCTCGGAACGAAGCCATCACGAGAACTCCCCTGTTCGCGGCAGGTGCCGCACCGCTTCAGCAGTGAGCATCTTCCCTGTCGAGACGTCGAACAACACGACGTCAACCAGGTTTCCGCCAAGGAACAAGAGCCGCAAGCACGGCTGATCAATGGGGTTGCCGCGATAGAGCATCTCTGTCGTGAACCCGGCCAGATTGAATCCGACGACAAGTTCGGCGACTACCTGTCGATCACGTGCTGCACGAAATACGACTCGGTCGTCCGCAAGGGTTGCGATAACCACGTCCGGCTTGAGTGGCAGACCCAGCACGCCACTCGATGTGCGAATCGCTCGAGCTTCTGCGCGCTCCAGCAATGCCAACACGATGTGCGCATCGGGGTTCTGCTGCGCGAGCTCCTGAGCCACGCGTTGCGCGTCGCCGAGTGAACGCCACCGCCTCACCATGACCACAACGACGAAGAGAATCCCCAGACCACCGAGCCCGACGACGATCCACAGCTCCGGACCAAAGCCGTCGGCATAGCGTACGAGCACCAGCACTGATGACACCAGCACGACGACCGGAAGCACGAAGTGAATGACGATCCTCAGTGGCTTCGACACCTGGGCTCCCCTGTTGAGCAAGCGCCGTGAGTCTCAGAGCGCAACGATAAGCCAGACAGTAGCAAGGTGTTGATCGCGAAAGGCGCGCTCACGAACGAGCTCCGCGGCGAGCACCCACCCACGCCACGACGAACAGCACCGTCGAGAGCGGCACGGTGATGCCGTAGAAGAGCCAACCCGTCGGGATCGGGTCCGGTGCCAACGTGAGCAGGGCGAACACGGGCGTGGCCACAACCGGGATGACCGCCAGGCGACCCAGGGCACGCCAGGGGGTCGGGCCGGCGAGAGGCTCGGGCGCAGCATCCGTCGGCGCAGATGCGGCCCGCGGGGTTGTCGTGATGAGCGCCACCACCGCCAGCCCCACGAGGGCCGGCCCGACGAGCGTCAGCGGGTTCTCGATGGCGTTGAGCACGGCGAGCGCTGCGAGCAGCAGGAGGGCGGTGAGGGTTCCGGGCAGGCCGGGTGCGGCGCGGTGGCGCATCGCCCACCAGCCGGCGAGGCCCGCGGCGAAGGCGACAGTCGTGACGCCGACGTAGGCCGCGAACTCGCCGATCGAGCTGGCCGCGCCCTCTTCGAAGCGCCAAAAGGCGGCCCATGCGCCGACGAATGCTCCCACCGCCGCGAGCCGCCACACCGAGCCGCGCGCCGGGCGGTCGAGGGTTCGCGGAATCCACCACCACCCCACGAGCACCGTGAAGAGCGCGTGCCAGGCAAGGCCCGTCCAGCTGATGGTGAGCGGCAGGTCGTCGATGACGGTCGTGACGATGACGCCTTCGACGAGCCAGCCGAAGAGCGCCCCGAGCAACAGGATGCGCCGCCACGCCCCCGGCCCCGTCGCGCTCACGCGCCAGCGCTGTGCCACGAACCGCACCACCTGCACGGCAAGCCCGTAGGCCACGACTGTGCTCGCGAACCCCAGCACCGAGTCGCCCGGCCGCAGCTTCGCCCAGAACCACGACTCGCTCACCACCACCGCGGCCACCGCCAGACACGCGGTCGCCGCGAACGAGAGCGCGAGGCGCGCGAGTCGGCTGCGGGCGTATGCCATGGATGCGCGCTCAGCGCCGCCCGCGCGCGCCCACTACCGCGCCCCCTTGGGTCATGGGTTCAGAGTAGTTCTGCGGTGCTGGCCGCGCCACGAGATCGTGTGGATCTGACGCCCAGCGCCGAGCCGAGCGGTCGAAGCCGCTCGTAGGCAATCACTACCTATATCGCGCGAATTACCAGCTCGGGCACGGTGGTATCGCGGTCGGCCGACCGCGCCAACGTGAAAGGGATCCCGACCATGCGACTCACCCGACCTGCCGCCGTTCTCGCCGCTGCCGCGCTCACCCTGAGCCTGACGGGATGCTTCGCCAACCCGCTCGAGAGTGTCGTCGAGGGGGTCATCGAAGAACAAACCGGCGTCGACGTGGATGTGGACAGGTCGGGCGGCGTTAGCTCCGTCAGCCTGCCGGAGGGCTGGCCCGGCCTGCCGGTGCCCGAAGGCACGATCACCTCGGCGATCGCCTCCGACGGCACCTTTGTGCTCACGATCCTGTCGGAGTCGCCCGACTCGGTAGAGGCCGTCGCCGAAGAACTGCTCGCGAGCGGCTACACGGAGATCTCCCGCGCCGACCTCGGCGGGCTCATCACCTTGGCACTGTCGTCGCCCGAGTGGACGGTCAGCCTGGGCTGGGGCATCGACCCCGATACGCAGGAGACCTCGATCACCTATGGGGTGTCGCCCGCCAACGGCTGATCCTCGTGGGGCAGCATTCCGAGGTCGCGCAGCGCGGTGCGCAGCTCGTCTCGTGACGTGGCGCCGAGCTTGCGGTAGACGGACTGCAGTTGGTTCTCGACGGTGCGTGCTGAGATTCCGAGCTGTTCGGCGATCTCACGGGAGCGCAGGCGAATGGCCGCGGCCTGAGCCACGGCGAGCTCACGCGGGGTCAGTGCCGGGCCCTCGCGTCGCTGGAGCGAGGGGGCATCCACGCCGCCCGCGAGGCTGACGCCAACCGAGTGAATACGGCGGAGCACCGGCCCGCTCGCGGGCAAGGCCGACGCAAGCGCGAGCCCATCGATTGCGGCGGGCACAAGACCGGCGCGCGCCAGACGCTGGGCTGCGGGGGCGACCCGGTCGGCCCGTCCGTCACGCAAGGCCCCGGCGAGCTCGCCCAACGCCAGGCACGGTTCGACGTGCTCCGCCAGCCCCTCGCACAGCGTCTGCGAGAGGGCGGCGGTGCGCGCGACCTCGCCGAAGCGCAGCGCGTTGGCGAGCGTGAGCGCGCCGAGAAAGCGGTAGCCAGAACCGACGGCGTCGCTCACCACCGCGATGATCGTGTCGGCGGCGGCGCTCACGTCGCCCTCCGCGGCGAGCAGAAAGGCGCGGCACTCGGCGCGCTGCAGCACCGCGGCTCCGCTGACCGTGGCGTCGTCGAGCTCGGCAAGTTGGTCGCGCGCGACGCCGATGGCCCCACGCTGCGCATTGACGGTGGCCCGCAGCGCGAGCGCGAGCGAAAGCAACTCGCCGCTGTCCGAGCGCCGCAGCTGATCCACCGCCAGCTCGCCCAGCCGCAGCCCGTCGGCGAGGCGGCCCTCTTGCGTGCGCTGCGCCGCGAGCATGACCGTGACGAAGCCGACCTCGTCTCCGGCGGTGGCCCGAGCAGCCTCGAGAAACGCGGCGGCGGGCTCGGCGGCCCCGGCCGAGCGCAGTTCAACGTATCGCTGCAGGCCGACCGCGATCGCGGCGTCGGAGGCGAGCGGTCCGGTGCCGTCGACCGTCATGAGCGGATGCACGGCCGCTCGGGCAGCGGCCGGTTCGCCCCGCATCGACGCAGCCACGACCGCGGCGATGGATGCGCGGATGCCCGCCTCCCCTCGCTCGTCGGCGCCCTCGCCGCGCTCGGCGAGCACCCGCCAGCGCCACAGGTCAGCATCGAGGGCGACCGACACCTGGTCGCTCAGGGTGGCGCGCACCCGCTCCCCCTGCTCGAGCGCGGCGGTCGGGTCGTGACGTCGAAAGACCAAGTGCTCACCCCATCCGCTGGCGAGCGCCGCGCGCTCCCCCGGCTGGGTCGCTAGGGTCTCGGCGAGCGCAAACAGGCGGTCGGCTTCGTCGAGGTCGTGGGCGAGCGAGCGGTAGTTCGCCGCGGCGAGGTGCGCCGCGAAGGCGGTGGTGCGCCGGGCGGGCTCCCGAATCGAGGCATCCGCCAGCTCGGCCGCCAGGCGATGCTCCCCGGTGTTCGCGGCGAACGAGGCAGCCCAGACCAGTTCGTCGGCGGGCGTGCGACGACCGCTGCGGTGCTCCAGTTCGACGGCCGCGAAGCGTCGGGTCGGGTCGCCGCTGGCCCGCAGCAGCCGCAACGCCTCGGCGACGGTGCCGTCGGCCCGTGTCGACAGGTCGAGGGCCTCGGCGACGAGCGGGTGCGCGATGGTCACCCGATCCGTTTCGGGCGCGGCAACGACAAGTCCCGTGCGAAGAAGCTCAGCGACAAGCTCATCGCGACCCGGCGCGTCGGTCAGGCTCGACCGAGGCACCGGCTGCGTGAGCGCAACCACCCACAACAGTTGGCGCGCAGGCTCCGTGAGGGTCGCGAGTCGGGCGGCGAGGATCGCGGTGAGGCCGCCCGCATCCGTCGCGCTCGTGATCTGAACGAAGTCGCCACGATGCAGCACCTCCCCTGCGGCGATCGCGGCGTCAACGATCACGCGCAGATGCAAGGGGTTGCCCTCGGTCTGCCATGCGAGCAGCTGCACGTCTTCCTCGCGCACCGGCACCCGAAACCGCTCTTCGAGAATGCGCCCGACTTCGTCGGTGCTCAACCCGTCGAGGTGCTGCCGGCGCACCGAGCCCTCGCCGTCGAGCACCTGCAGAGCGGAGGGGAGCGCCTCCCCCGTTCGCGCGGTCGCGATGACGGGCACGCCGAATCCGCGCACCAAGCGGCGGATCACCTCGGCCGATGCCGGGTCGAGCCTCGGGGCGTCATCCACGATCAGCACGCGGCCTTCGGTCGCGCGTCCGAGCGCCGCGATGAGCTCGCTCAGGGCAGAGTCGTCACCGATGCCGAGACCGCTGAGCAGATCTTCGAAGGCTCCGAGCGGCG
>CALRWH020000022.1:0-23786 GCA_943371805.1 Pseudomonas synxantha
GAGAAACATCTGCTTGCCGACGGCCTTGGCGTCAGTCATGGTGCGGCCGTTCAGCAGCGCGGCGCCCTCAGCGAAGCGACCCTGGGGCGAACTCGCGATGATCGTCGAGCCAACGAAGTGCCGCGCAAACTGCCGCGCGATGCGATGAACCGAATGCCCCTCGGGCACCGCTAGACGATCTCGTGCCCGGCGATCGTGCCGGTGGTTTCATACTCGGCGAGCTGTGCGATGCGCCGCGCGTGCCGCTCGTCGCCGGGGTACGGCGTGCCGATGAAGAGGTCGATGAACCGAAGGGCTTCGTCCACCGAGTGCTGGCGTGCGCCAATCGCGATGACATTGGCGTCGTTGTGTTCGCGCGCGAGCTGGGCGGTGGCGTCGCTCCAGACGAGGGCGGCACGGATGCCCTGCACCTTGTTGGCCGCAATCTGCTCACCATTGCCCGAGCCCCCAAAGACGATGCCCAGCGCCTCGATGCCCGCGGCCTGATCGCGCGCGACCGCGCGTGCGGCGTTGATGCAGAAGCTCGGGTAGTCGTCGAGCGCGTCGTAAACCTGCGGCCCGTGATCGTGCACCTCGTGCCCCTGTGCGGCGACGTGCTCACGCACCGTCTGGCTGAACTCGAGGCCGGCGTGATCGGTTGCCACGTGGATGCGCATGTCTCGATTCTACGAGGGCAGGACGTTCGACTCTGTCGGGTGGACCGCGCCAGCGCGACCCTGAAACCACTACCGATCGAAAGGAGTCATCATGACTCGCACATACCTCGTCACGGGCGCGGCGAGCGGCATCGGAGCCGCGACTGCCACCCTGCTCACGGGTCAGGGCCATCGCGTTATCGGTGTTGATCTGCACGACGCCGACATCACGGTCGACCTCACCACGCACGAGGGCCGCGCGGCTCTCGTCTCACAGGCGGCCGAGCTCAGCGGTGGGCGGCTCGACGCAGTCGTCGCCAACGCGGGGCTCGCGACCGAATCCACTGCCACGGTTGCCGTGAACTACTTTGGCGCCCTTGCGACGCTCGACGGGCTGCGGCCGCTGCTGAGCGGGTCGGATGCTCCGCGCGCGGTCGCGACAGCATCCATGGCCTCGCTCTTTCCGGTCGACGACGAGCTCGTCGACGCGTGCCTCGCGCACGACGAGCCGGCTGCTCTGCACCGCGCCCAGCAGTTGCTCGACGCGGGCGCCGGCGGGTTGATCTACGGCTCGACGAAGCGCGCTCTCGTGCGGTGGATTCGTCGCACCGCGGCGACTGCCGACTGGGCCGGGGCGAGCATTCCGCTCAACGCCGTGGCCCCGGGCATCATCCGCACGCCGATGACCGACGCCTACACGGCGACGGAAGAGTCGACCAAGGCGATTCTCGAAATGGTGCCGATGCCCCTCAACGGCATCGCCGAGCCGGCCGTGGTGGCGAACCTCATCGGCTACCTCACGAGCGTCGACAACTCGCACTTGTGCGGGCAGGTCGTGTTCGTTGACGGCGGCAGCGACGTCGTGATCCGAGGCGACAGCACGTTCTAGAAGCTGAGTGTGCTCGGGGCGCTACGCGATATAGATCTTGCGCAGCGTCTCGAGCACGCGCCACTCGGTTTCTTCGCCGTCGTCGAGGCGACCGACACTGCCGGGCGAGAGTTCGACCTCGGTGCCGTCGCCGCGGCGCAGAATCGCGTGACCGCGCAGCACGATGAACACTTCTTCGACCTCAACATCGGTGACGGTTCCAGGCGTGATTTCCCACACCCCCACCTCCCACTCGTCGAGTTCGGTGAGTGCGGCGATGCCCGTCGTGGGCGAGCCCTCGACGACCTGAGCGGCGTCAACGGGCTCGTGCTCGAGCTCAAGCTCGAGGGCCTGCAGCACGGTGGCTGCGTCGAGGGGAAGGGTCACGAATCGAACCCTAGACCCACAGCGTCGAGCGTGCGCAAAAACGCATTTCTCTTTCCCGAATTGTGATCTGCGCGGTCGAGCGCCCAGCGCACCGACTGCACAGCCGGGTAGGTCGCGGGCTCGGGCGGGAAGGGCAGCGGCATGCTGCGCACCATGTCGAGCGAGGTGCGCTCGGTCGTTTCGCCCGCGAGTTGGTCGAGCATGACGTTGGCCGCGAAGCGCGTCGCTGCGACGCCGAGGCCCGTGAAGCCCGCCGAGTAGGCGACGCGACCCTGGTGCGCGGTCGCGTGAAACGCGCAAAAGCGGCTGCACGTGTCGATGACGCCGGCCCAGCGGTGCGTGAACCGCACGCCTTCGAGCTGCGGGAAGGTCGTGAAGAAGTGGCTCGCGAGCGTCTCGAACGACTCGCGTCGGTCGTCGTACTCGGGGCGAATGCGCCCGCCGAAGTGGTAGATCGCGTCGTATCCACCCCACAAGATGCGGTTGTCAGCACTCAGGCGGTAGTAGTGAAACTGGTTGGCGCTGTCGGCCACGCCCTGGCGACCCTGCCAGCCGATCGAGGCGAGTTGGGGCTGGGTCAGCGGTTCGGTCATGAGCACGTAGTCGTAGACCGGCACGGTGTGCAGGCGAAAACGCTTGAGCAGCGAGGGGAAGGCGTTGGTCGCGAGCGCCACGCGCGCAGCTCGCACGCTGCCGCCGCCGCGCACCGAGAGCGTCACGGCATCGCGCTCGGCGCTGAGGTCGGCGACGGGGCTCGACTCAAAGATCTCGACACCGGCATCGAGGCACGCCTGCATCAGAGCCATCGCGAGCTTGGCGGGATGCACGAGCGCCGTATCGCGGGTCGACCAGAGCCCACCTTCATAGGTGGGCGAGTTGATCTGCGCGCGCATCGCGGCGGCGTCGTAGAACAGCTCGTGCTCGCCGTCGTGCGCGGCTTCGAGCTCGGCCACCTGGTAGGTCTCGGTCGCCACGGCGAAGGATCCGACGCGCTCAAAGTCCACGGCCCAGCCCTCGGTCTCGACCGTGGCCTGAATCTCATCGAGGTTCTGCATGCCCATACGGTCGAGCGTCTCGAGCTCGTCGGCAAACCGCGTCTCGCCGTTCTTGGCGCCGTGCGTGAGCGTGGCTTCGACGAAGCCGCCGTTGCGGCCGCTCGCCGCCCAGCCGATGCGCTTGCCTTCGAGCAGCACGACGCGGGTGTCGGGGTCGCGCTGTTTCGCGAGCAGGGCCGTCCAGAGTCCGGTGTAGCCGCCGCCCACGACGACGAGGTCGGCCGTCTCGCGGCCGGTGAGCGCGGGCTGCGCCGGGCGATCGGGCAGGTCATCGAGCCAGAACGGCTGCAGCCGCGAGCCCTCCAGGCTCTCGGTGATGAGGCGGGCATCGGGGCGACTGCGCTCGAAAACGGTCGTGTGCATGCCTCTATGGTCTCACGAGTTGTCCAGTTGGACAATATCTGTGCAACCGGTGGCATAGAAGCCTAGACTGGGCCGCGTGCTGCTGACCCACCCGTGGATGCACGCGCTCGACGACGCGCGACAGCCAGAAACAGACCCTGCCGACTGGGCAGAGTTTGTGGCGCGCACGTCGGCCGAAATGCCGCGCATCCACGGGCTCATGACTGAGCTCTATGGCTCAGAGCGGGTCGATGCCGAGCTCGCCGCCTTCGTCACCCAGCTCGCCGAGTCGTGGCAACACCGCCCGGCCGAGCTGCGCGCGGCGGATGCGGCTCGCTTAGCCGACCCCGACTGGTTTCAGTCGAATCAGATGCTGGGGGGCGTCTGTTACGTCGACCGCTACGCGGGCGATCTCGAGGGAGTGCGCGCGCGCATCCCGTATTTCCGAGAACTGGGCCTGACCTACCTGCACCTCATGCCGCTCTTCGAGGCCCCGGCCGAGAACAGCGATGGCGGCTATGCGGTCTCGAGCTACCGCGAGGTCAACCCGGCGCTCGGCGACATGGCGCAACTGCAGAGCCTCGCGGCCGAACTGCGCGCCAACGGCATCGCCCTCGTGCTCGACTTCATCTTCAATCACACCTCAAACGAGCACGAGTGGGCCCGCCGCGCCATCGCGGGTGAGAAGGAGTTTGAGAACTACTACTGGGTCTTCGACGGCCGCGAGCAGCCCGACGCCTTCGAGTCGACGGTGCGCGAGATCTTTCCCGATGACCACCCAGGCTCGTTCGTGCCGTTTCCCCACCCAGACGGCACCGTGCCCAGCCGCGCCGAGGCCGAGCGCTGGGTCTGGGCGACCTTTCACACCTTCCAGTGGGATCTCAACTACTCCAACCCCGCGGTGATGCGGGCCATGGCGGGCGAGATGCTGTTTCTCGCCAACCAGGGCATCGACGTGTTGCGCATGGACGCCGTGGCGTTCATCTGGAAGCAATTGGGCACGAGTTGCGAGAACCTGCCCGAAGCGCACTTGCTCATTCAGATCTTCACGGCGGCCCTGCGCATCGCGGCCCCCGCCGTCATGTTCAAGAGTGAAGCGATCGTGCACCCCGACCAGGTGGTCGAATACATCTCGGTCGACGAGTGCCGCATCAGCTACAACCCGCTGCAAATGGCGCTTATCTGGAACTCGCTTGCCACGCGCGACGTGCGCCTGCTGCAGCAATCGCTCGACCGCCGCCACAACCTGCCCCCCGGCACCGCGTGGGTCAACTATGTGCGCAGTCACGACGACATCGGCTGGACCTTCGCCGACGAAGACGCCGCCGAGTTCGGCATTAATGGCTTCGACCACCGGCGCTTCTTGAACAACTTCTTCGTCAACCGGTTCGCGGGCAGCTTTGCCCGCGGCATCCCGTTTCAAGACAACCCGAAGACGGGCGACTGCCGCATTTCGGGTACGACGGCCTCACTCGCTGGCCTCGAAGCGGGCGACGCCGGAGCCATCCGTCGCATTCTGCTCGCGCACTCGATCGTGCTCTCGACGGGCGGCATTCCGCTCATTTACCTGGGCGACGAAGTGGGCCAACTCAACGACCCGCACTGGGCCGAGGTCGCTGGCCAAGCCGACGACAGCCGCTGGGCGCACCGCCCGCACTACCCCGCCGAGCTCTACGCGCAGCGCACCGACGCCACCACCGACGCGGGTCGCATCTTCGCGGGCCTGCAGCACCTCATCGCCGTGCGCCGCGCGACCCCCGAGTTCAACGGCGGCACCCTCATCGGCTTCGACACCAAAAACCCGCACGTGCTCGGCTACCAGCGCCCCGGCCCCGCGGGCGCCATCGTCTGCTTCGCCAACGTCGCCGACCAACCCCAAACGATCGCCGCGCTCACCCTCTCAGGCCTGCCCGGCACCATGATCGACCTGCTGACGGATGCCCGCCACACCCTGCGCGCCGGCCTCACTCTGCCCGCCCACGGAGTGCTCTGGTTGCGCCCCGACCCCGAGCCGGCGGGCTCCCCGGCCCCGGCCCGCAAGGCCGTGCTGCCGGACGGTACCCCGCGGGTGCGTTAGCACTGCCTGAACATTTCGGCGATGTGCTCGAGACTCGCTGCCCGCTGGCCGAGCCAGCCCATCCCGGTAGCTTCGCCCTTTCGACTGGCCAAAGGCGTCGATCACTTGAACCAAGCGTTCGTGAGTTCCGGTCCACCCAACTTCTCGGGCCCAGACTCGCTTCGAAGTCGGGCGTCCAGCAAGCTTTGGACAGTGCAACCCTCACCCTGCCAGCGGTGGGGCTGGCGCCATTCTTCCTCTACGCACTAAACGCTCGTGCCAGCTGTGTCATGGCGCACTCTTTGAGCGGGCCCAGGCACGCCTTTGGGACCTCCAGGGCAACTCGGCCCGCAGCGTCAAGCACACAGTGAAAGGCTCACGAGCCCAATCCGGTCTGTTGAAAACCGAATTCAACCAGACTGCAATACTCAAGGATTGCTCAGATAGTTGCGTCTGCCTCACTCCAGCCACGCAAGAAGAACACCCCTCCATCACTTCCGACCCTTCCGACCCAATACGCAGTCACCTCACCCAGCGGACTATCTGGACTTGAGTACACACATAGAGAAACGAAGGTGTCGCCGTCGCCCTGTTCAAGGGGTGAAAGCGAGCGGGGATCGACAGGCTCCGACTGCTCCAGAAGTCCGAGCAACCTTGAGACAGTGATCGATTCGGCATGCAAGAGAATCGTTCCATCCGTGACGCTGAAGGTGCTCTCACACTCATCAGCGGCAGTTTGCTCGACACTCTTCTCAGAACGCAAGTGGTCTAGGAGTAGGTCCGCGCGCGCCGCTCGCTCACCCGCGCATCCGCTCAGGCAGGCAATACCTGCGACCAGGGGAAGGACGAGTGCAACTTTCCGCAGGTCAGACGTGACTCTCATGACATTGTCCATTTCATCACTCAGTGACCCAGTGCGTCGTGTAACTGTTGATGGTCCAGTCCGTCGTGGTGGAACTAATCCATCCGCACTCTTCACACCAGAGATATGGCCTAGAGACAACTGTAAACCGCCGAGTGAAGTCTTCCTCCCCCCAGAGCCGCCCTGGGTTCGTGCCAGTCACTGGGTCGAAGACTGCTCTACAGGATTGACCATGAACGAGCACACATGATCTGTTCTGAGTACCGAGAGCAGACTGTTCTTGAATCGTGGTGTAGATGACACCCGTGCCTCGGTAGTCAATTTCAAACTCAACCACGCCCGAAACCTTCATCGAGAAGTCAAAGCCGTCTCCGCTGATGGTCCCGTGCACCGTCTTCGTGAAGACGCGTGTGTTCAAATCTGGTTGATTCTTCGGCTTGCGTACGTATGTTCCGTTGAGGTTGTTTAGCTTCACCCCACTTCGCGCCCAGCCTTCGGCACCATCAGCCGACAGCATCCCGCTCAGGTCGAGTTTGTTCACCGGATCCGCCGGATAGTCATACGCATTCGTCACTCCACCCTCCACCGGATCCACCGACAAGAACCGGCCCAGTGACGGCACATACACTCGCGCCCCCATCTGCACCACCGCCACCGACCCTTGGTGTTCGTAGAGCTTCCGATGCCCGCCCACGAAGGCATAGTCGGCATCACCTTCGGCGTTGTCGATCACCGCATCGTCCGCAGCTGAGGTGCCAATGCGTCCTGTGACCGGGTCGATCGGTTGCCCCCACGGGTCGTAGCGCACCACGCCCCCGTTGCGCACACCATCCCCATCCGCTTCGACAATGACACTGCCGAGCATGTTCGGATACGTCCACTGCTCCTGAGCCTCCCCAGCGATCACGAACCGTGCGGCAGCACCACCGGGAACAGACACTGTGTATTCCGTGATCGCGCCCAGAGCATCCACCACCAGCCCCGACACGTCAGCTGAGCCCGTGTGCGCATAGCGAGTGGTGAGGTCGTTGGCTGTTCCGGGAGCATCGACTGTGCGGGACACGATGCGGTTGCCGGCATCACGCAGATACGTGATCGTCGTCGTACCTTCAGCCGCGGTGATCGTGGTCGAAACATGCCGGTTCGCCACATCAAACACCAACACCTGATCAGCAAACGTGGTCGTGTTGCCGTGCGCGTCATAGGCCAACTCCGACGCCGAGAGCCCATCCGCCACCGGGTTCGCCTCCGGCACCCCCACACCCGACACCACCGAACCGAGCAACCGGTCAGCGGCGTCGTAACAGTAGGCCGTGGTCGAGGTGGACGTCACCCCACCGGTCGTGTGAGCATCCGAGAAGGTGGTGCGGTTACCGTTCGCCCCCGGGTTAGCAGCGGCACCCGTGAAGCCTGCACAGGTCGAACCGGATGCGCCGAAACCGTAGTCGAGCACATGATCGACTGTTCCGTTCACACTCAAGATCGCTTGCGTCATTCGGGATGCCGCATCGAAGGTGTACTGCGCGGCATACCCCTGGCTGCCCGAGGTGAGAGAGTTCGCAACGCAGCGATGAGTCTGCCGAAGATCGCCGATGGCGATAGCTTCACAACGAGTCGATGTACCTCTCCCTGTACTCCTCGACATTCCCGCCGAAACGCCTCTTGATGTTGAGCACCTCAGAATCGTTTTGGTGCCAAGCCCGGCTCGTCACCTCGCTCTTCAACAGCGCCCCCTGCGTGCACGCAACCCGCCAAGCGATGAACGAGTCAACTTCGTTTCGCAGACTCAACACCCCTGGAGGAAGGGGAAGGTGCGGTCCGATTTCCGGCAGAGAGATCACCCACAGATCCTCGGTCATCAAGTCACCATGGCCGAAGAGCAGGCGTACCGAGTACCACCGTCGGAAGGTCGCTGGATCCCACCATGGGTCACCATCTCTCAAGCTCACCGGCGCACCCGGCGAATCCTTCTGGCGTCTCCTAATCTCGACCCGTTCCGCAATCGTTGCCGCGACTCTTTCGGGTGTGGCAAGCGAACCAGGCGCTGGATCATGCATAGGCGGGAGCGGTGCGATTATCGGAGTGCCGTCAAGAGCAGCCAGAAGCTCATGATCAAGGTTGACCGACTCACCAGTCAGGTCGAAGTAAGCGTTCGTCGCCGCAGTCAACAACAACTCTCCGGAGGGCCAGTCCTCCCCGCCCATCGAGGCCGGATCGATCGGCATATCCCGCAGCAAACTCCAGGCGATCGCGAAAACGTCGGTCGATAGCGACAACTCATTCGCCATACCGGCCGCGGGCGGTACTTGCTTTCGTTCGTCAATGACCCGTGCAAGCGCTTTGGCGAAACCGATGATGAACGTCGCACCTCGCCCCACCAGGTCATGAACCACAGCCTCGACCTGTTTCCGGACGTCACCTTCATGTCGATGCGCCGCCAAGATTGCCACTAACTCTTGCGTCGAGATCGGCTCAACTGTGGTGAGAGCATCGGGCACGAGCGTTCGGACGTAGTCGTTGAGCATCTTCTCGTGGTCTGGAAACGCAAGGCTCGTGGCCTCGCCATCGAACCTTTGGGAGATGGCCTTTTCTTGGTCGCCGTCAACGCTGAAAACACGCTGATAGACCTGCACAGGACCCCACTTGGGCGCATCGACGATCGGATACCTCGCCAGCGAGTGAGGCTTGAGCTCTCGGCGGGCAAGACTCGCGCGAATCGACTCTTCACCGTCGTGATTCACAAGAATCTGATCCCACACCACGCGAGCAGACTGCCAGAACACCAAGCGATACAAAGTCGCAGAGAACGTTGCGAACTCACCCTCGACGGGAAGCACCCACGCGCTAATGGACGCCGGCTCGTTCGCCATCAACAGCTCCTCACGCATTCGCGCACTTCCGTACCACCAGGCTAAGCCGCCGCACCCGATCAGGAGCAGCCAAGGCGAGTTCTTCCGAACTTATAGAGCGGTCTCATGGCCTGAGAAATCGGCGCAACTGATGCGGAGTGGATTACGAACAATCATGAAGCTCTCCTTTCCGCTAACCCTGCAGAAGCGAGCGTGGATTTGCACAACAACAGTGTCGGGGTGGGAATCGGTGCGGCAGCGTCGAGTGACGAACAAGTACAGACAGGTTGTATGGATGCACTGGCATCAGGAGAGATGATGGTGTCGCCTTGGTGAATCAGGCTGGTAACGGGGAAAGGCGAAGGTTCTGGATGAAGCCCTTGGAGGGTCCTGTCACGAGCGGCCTGAGCGCCTCGTTTGTTGCCCTCGTGACAATCACCTTCGTGTCGTCTTGTGTCGCCAGCCCTGAGAGCGCTTTTCGGGACTTCGTAAACGAAACGCCGACCGAAGCTGGACGCATCGAATTGAGTGCGTTCGCGGAGTGGGATGAAGCAGTCCTGACGTGCTCGCTCGGCAGCAACCAGAACTTTGGGAGTGGCGAGGTCGATTCCGGGCGCCTCGAGCTCTATCGTGACGGCACGATTATTGCGGACTACGCCCCATCCTTAGATGACCGGATCGTTTTCTGTCCTCGACTGGAAGGCCAGAGCTTTAGCCTTCGCTACCCAGATGGCACATTGTTGCTGACAAGAAGCGAGCCCGTTCTCATACCGTTCACGGGTGAACGCTTCACAACGTTCCTATACCTGCCACAGGATTAGCGGCGCCGATTGGGTTCCGTAGCAGTAGAGATTTTCGACCGCCGGTTCAGCGCTCGGTTGTCGGTCCATCGAGCGAGCTGTCTTGGTCAGATCAGCGTTGCATCCGTGGATCGTGACTACTGGAACAGAGGCCGCATTGCTGCACCCGCGGGATGCAAGAGCGCCGCCTGACCACTCCTCCGGTCAACACCGATGGCGATGCCGAGGCGGGCTAACCGATTACGCACCCCCTGCGTTCTGAATCGTGAGGTTCACGCACGGTCGACGCCGAACCACGCCAGCACGTCATGAGGAACGTCGTTATGAAGCCACCAGAGTCGCGGCCGCGCGAAGAAGATCCGCAGTGAGCCCCCGCCTTCCACCTCAAGTCGCAGGGCTCCCCTGAGTTGCCCATTGATTCGCGCGAATGATTCTGAGGTAGCCGTGACCGCGGAACGCTCGATCGTCAATGCCTCTGTCGCACGCCACGTACGTCGATCAACGCAGAAGATGCGAACCACGTTCTCGTCCACCGTCACCACGTATCGACCGTGACCCCTCAGCCCCCATGCGTTCTCGTCGTAACGGGTCATGCTTGCGAGTGAGCCTCGGGGTGATTCGAGCAAGATCGGCGAAAGCACCTTCCACGAGCGCCAGGAGTTCACCCACGGATACGCGGACAGCACGACAGTGACCATCACGACGACGAACACGGTGAGGAGTGTGAACTCCAAGAAAGCTGCCGACCGCAATTCACGAGAAGTCGCAAACGTATTCACCACCACGGCGATGCGAAAGATCACTCCCACGACAACAAGGCCGGCCGCCGACGCCAGGACGACGAGGATGCCCCGCACGAGCGTCGACCGCGGCCGCGGCGCCTCATGCCGGTCGTCACCCCGAGGTTGCGTCATGAGTCGATCGTGCCAGCTTCTGTGTTCGCCTTACTGCGGTGGGCGCGCTAGTTGGTGACGGGGCCGACCGGCTCAGCATCCGCTGACCTGCTGTTGCTGGCGACGACAAGCATGACCGCGCAGAAGATGCCCGGGATGGACATCCACACCAACTGCCCGAACCAGACCAGGCCGGCCCAGACCCCGAAGATGCTGGGGATGACTCGAGCTGATGCCCCCGCGCCCCGAAGCGACCGGAACACGAGGTAGTGCAGCAAGGCTGAGACACTCGCGACCGCCAAGAACGTGAGGAAGGCGGAAAGCCCCGATCCGGTCTCCAGATAGATCGTGACCATCGTCACACCCAGATGCAGTGCGAAGACCGCGAACAAGAGCGCCACCCAGAGTCGCGGCGGGCTCTCCCTCAGAAAACTCATGACACGCGTGACTGCCTTCACGATGGTCCCCCGGCGACCAACGGTAACCGTGGCAAGAGTTCGGCGCTCCTCGCGCGGCCGTCAGTCATTGACGGCCCTCAGTTCTCCGAAATCCTCGGGCGTCATCTCCCAGAATTCACCGTTGCTCGTCAGACGAATCGTGTCGTTGGCGCGAGTCACAACGGCGATGCGCTCTGCGAACGGCAGTCGCAAAAGGTTGCCGTCGGTCGGGCACACGGTGAGCATCCATCGATCAGCGGTGATGAGGTCCTCGCCAAACGTGACTTCTCGCAGAAACGACGACTCGCTGTAGAACAGAATCCGCGAAGCTGCGTCGGTGTCGACCAGGTCCGCTTCCGCCAGGTCTGAAGGAACCAGCTGCGCTAACTCGTCGGCGTCGGCCGACCAGCAGACGATGACCGCCTGCGTCCACTCGTCGCCGAAGAACTCAGAGAGGCGGATGCTCACCCGGTCTGTCTGACGCTCGCCCAGGTACTCCTCCAGAGCCTCGCGTTCCTCGGCGCCCGGCGGGCTATAGAAGTAACCGCACCCGGAAAGCATCGACGTGAGCGCGATGCCGGCCACGAGAAGCGAAAGGTGCGTTCCCTGCCAAAAGCGCTTCGTGAGCGACGGATGCTCAGCCACGAATACTCGCCTCTTCTCTTCACGGTCAGACAATGGACAGCCTGCTCGCCATCGCCGTCTGCCGCATCCAGCTTAAAGTTGCCGCGGAGGATGGCGAGATGAGCCCCAACAGGGAGACGCGGCAGAAGCTGACCGTTCTCGTGCTCTCTGTGCCCCTTGCCGTGTACTTGATCACGCAAGGCGGGGGTGATCCGCGTTGGGGGCTTCTGTTTATCGTCGTGCCGGCGGTTCTGGTCGTCAGTCTTCTCGTCATGTTCATTGTGCATCTCGTGCGCGAACGGGAATAGAAGAGTGAAGAGTGGCGCTGGGTTCCGCTTGGCGAGGAGGATTCGCTGATGCCTACACCTGACAAGGAAGCGGAAGAGAAAACGGCGAAGCTAACCGTTGAACTCGACAACGACGACATTGGGCGCATCATTCGCGCGCTCATCACCATCCCGGAGTTCGTCCCCGCCGCAGAGATCGAACCCCTCCTCGGGGCCACGGTCGACGACTTGTGGCGAATCGCAGACGACCTTGGCGCTCAGAGCGGCAGAAACTTTCCTCCGCGAGGGACCACCCCTGAGGAATGGCTCAAGAGTCTTGAGTGAACGTCTGACCTGTCTCCTGGCCCTGTGGAGTGTCTCGGTGTGATCCCGTCGAGACCTGACCGCTGAGTGAAGCCGCACTACGCTGAGGGGGTGTGCGGCCACGAGCCGCGCATCCCGAAATCCGTGCTCATCAGCACCGTGCCGCAAGGAGGCAGCCGCCGTGCCCGCAGAGAACCTCACCCGCGTTGAAGCCCACGAGCGCAAGCGGCTGGTCGAGACCGAGAGCTATGACGTCACGCTCGATCTGACGACGGGCGATGAGGTGTTTCGGTCAACGTCGACGGTCACGTTCAGCGCCACGGCGGGGTCGAGCACCTTCATCGATGCGATCACGCGCACGGTGCACAGCGTCACGCTCAACGGAGTTGAGCTTGATGCGGCGGCGGTTGCTGACGGCACGCGCATCCAGCTCGATGGGCTTGCCGCACACAACGTGCTGACCGTCGTCGCCGACCACGAATACACCAACACGGGCGAAGGCCTGCACCGCTTCGTCGACCCCGTCGATGGCGAGGTCTACCTCTATTCACAGTTCGAGGTGCCCGACAGCCGCCGCGTCTTTGCGGTGTTCGAGCAGCCCGACCTCAAGGCGACGTTCCGCTTTACGGTCACCGCGCCGGCCGCGTGGGTTGTCGTGTCGAACGCTCCCGTGGCGTCGCGCACCGAGAGCGGCGACGCCGCGACCACCGTCTTCGCGCCGACGCAGCGCATCTCGAGCTACATCACCGCGATCATCGCGGGCCCCTACCAGAGCGTGCACAGCGAGCTCACGAGCGCTGACGGTCGCACGATTCCGCTGGGCATCTACGCGCGCGCAAGCCTCTTCGAGTTTCTCGACTCGGACTACATCTTCGACATCACCCGCAAGGGCTTCGAGTACTTCGAATCGAAGTTCGGCTTCGCCTACCCCTTCGAGAAGTATGACCAGCTGTTCGTGCCCGAGTTCAACGCGGGCGCCATGGAAAACGCGGGCGCGGTGACCTTCACCGAGGTCTACGTCTTCCGTAGCAAGGTCACCGACGCCGTGAAAGAACGCCGCGTCGTCACGATCTTGCACGAGCTCGCCCACATGTGGTTCGGCGACCTCGTCACCATGAAGTGGTGGAACGACCTCTGGCTCAACGAGTCGTTCGCCGAGTGGGCCTCGACGATCGCCACGGCCGAAGCCACCGAATGGCACGAAGCCTGGACAACCTTTCAGGCCATGGAGAAGAGCTGGGCCTACCGCCAAGACCAGCTGCCCTCGACCCACCCGGTCGTCGCGACCATCAACGACCTCGAAGACGTGCAAGTCAACTTCGACGGCATCACCTACGCCAAGGGCGGCAGCGTGCTCAAGCAGCTCGTCGCGTGGGTGGGCCAAGACGCGTTCTTCGCCGGCGTCGGCCAGTACTTTCAGAAGCACGCGTGGGGCAACACCGAGCTCACCGACCTGCTCACCGAGCTCGAGGCCACGAGCGGGCGTGAGCTCGCCACGTGGTCGCAACTGTGGCTCGAAACCGCGGGCGTCAACACGCTGCGCCCCGAGCTGACCGTCGACGATGCGGGAGTCATTACCGCGTTCGCGGTGCTGCAGAGCGCGCATCCTGATTACCCGACGATTCGGCCGCACCGCATGGCCATTGGCTTCTATGACCTCGTGGATGGTGCGCTCACGCGCACCCACCGCCTCGAGCTCGACGTCGATGGCCCGCGCACTGACGTGCCCGAGCTGGTGGGTATGGATCGCCCCGCGCTGATCCTCCTCAACGACGACGACCTCGCATACGCGAAGATCCGTCTTGACGACGCCTCACTCGCCGTGGCCATCGAACACCTCAGCAAGATCGAGAACCCGCTCGCGCGCTCGCTCGTGTGGGGTTCGGCGTGGGATTCGACTCGCGACGCCGAAACCGCGCCGCGCGACTACGTGCGCCTCGTGCTCGGCAACATCGCGAGCGAGACCGAGTCGACCACCGTGCGCACGACGCTCATGCAACTGCTGACCGTTGCGCGCCTCTATGTCGACCCCGCGGCTCGGCCGGGCATCATGGCCGAGATTGGCGATGCGCTGTGGGCTCTCGCCAGGTCGGCCGAAGCGGGTAGCGACAGCCAGTTCCAGTTCGTGAAGTTCTTTGCGAATGTCGCGAGCACTCCCGCCCACGTTGAGACGCTGCGCGGGCTGCGCGACGGCTCGATCGTGCTCGACGGCGTGGAGATTGACACCGACCTCGAGTGGGAGCTACTCGAAGGGTTGGCGCTCAACGGCGCAGCATCCCGAGCGGATGTCGATGCGGCGCTGGCACGCGACAACACCTCGAACGGCCAGCAGGCAGCGGCGCGCGCGGCGGCGGCCCTGCCGAGCGCAGACGATAAGCGCGCGGCGTTCGACTCGCTCGTCGCGAGCGACGACCTGCCCAACGTGATCGTGCGCATGACGACGATGGGCTACACGCACGTCAACGACCCGGGCTCGCTCGACGGCCTCGTGCAGCCGTACTTCGACATGCTCACCGAGGTGTGGTCGAGCCGCACGCACGCGATCGCCGAATACATCGTGCTGGGCCTCTACCCTGCGCCCCTGGCCTCGCAGGGCCTGGTGGATGCGACGCGCACGTGGCTCGATGCGAACACGGATGCCTCACCGGCCCTGCGGCGCCTCGTCACCGAGAACCTCGCGGGCGTCGAGCGTGCTCTTGCCGCCCAGGCGCGCGACCGGGCGTAGTGACCATGGTCGACAGCGCGGCGGCAACGGGGTTCGATTGGGCCACGTTCTGGGCGACGATCGGCAGCTTTCTCACGACGTATGAGGCGCCGTTCCGCATCGCTGGCGTGCTCATCGGCGCCGTGATTCTGCGCTGGGTGCTGATTGTCATCATCGCCCGCGTCGTCGACCGCGTGGTGTCGGGCGTCAAAAAGGCGCAGAACGTCGACGACACCGTCGAACTCAGCGCGTCGCCCTTGCACGCCGTGCGGGTCGTGCAGCGCACGCGCACGATGGGCACGGTGCTCAACAACCTCGTGACGTGGTCGATCGCCGCAGTGGCGATCGTGCTCGTGCTGGGCGAGCTCAACTTCTCGGTCACGGCCCTCATCGCCTCGGCGGGCATCTTGGGCGCTGCCCTCGGCTTTGGCGCGCAGAACGTGGTCAAAGACATGCTCAACGGCCTCTTCATGGTCTTCGAAGACCAGCTGGGCGTCGGCGACATTGTCGAGCTGCAGTCGACGCAAGGCCCCGTCAGCGGTGTCGTCGAGATCGTGGGCGTGCGCGTGACGCAAGTGCGCGACGTCGGCGGAGTGCTCTGGTACGTGCGCAACGGCGAGATCATCAACGTCGGCAATAAGTCGCAGGGGTGGGCGCGCGTCATCATCGACCTGCCCGCGCCCTACACCTCTGACGTCGACGAGGTGCAGCGCGTGCTGCTCGACACCGCCAACGCCATGGCCGCCGACCCCGAGTTCAAGCGCAAAGTGCTCGAACCACCCGAGATCTGGGGAATCGAGTCGATTTCGGCCGAGGCTCTCGTTATCCGTTTGGTCATGAAGGTGCGCTCGGGCGACCAGTTCGACATGGCGCGTGCGTTGCGTCTGCGCCTCAAGCTCGCCCTCGACGAGCTGGGCGTCGCCGTGCCCTCGCTCAATCGCATCGTCATGGATGGCATCGACGCTCGCGAGGCCGCGCGCGCCAGCCGCCGCCCCGTGACGCCACCCGAAGACAGCGACCTGTGACCGAGGCGCCGTCGTTCTACGAGCAAGTGGGCGGGCACGAGACGTTCGAGCGCCTCGTGCGGCGCTTCTATGAGGGCGTCGCAGCCGACCCCGTGCTGAAGCCCATGTATCCCGACGACGACATGGAAGGCGCCATCTGGCGACTCACCGCGTTTCTCGAGCAGTACTGGGGCGGGCCGGGCACCTATAGCGAGCAGCGAGGGCATCCGCGATTACGGATGCGCCACAACCCTTTTCACATCAACCCCGATGCGCGCGACCGGTGGCTCGGCCACATGCGTGCCGCAGTCGAGAGTCTCGCTCTCGCTCCCCTGCTCGAGGCAACGCTATGGGATTATCTTGAGCGAGCCGCGTTTTCTATGGTCAACACGTTCGAGGAGACCCCATGACCGACCCCGCCGTTCCGTCGACTCCCGCCGGCTGGTACCCCGACCCCGCTGGAGGCGCGCAGCGCCGCTGGTGGGATGGCGCGCAGTGGACCGATCACTTCGAAACGCCCTACTCGACCGCCGCCGCAGCGCTACCCGAAAAGGCGCCCGAGGGCACCGACCCCTACACGACGTGGATCTGGCCGCTCATGGTCATTCCCGTACTGCAGGTGCTGTCGATCTTCTTGATCGACTGGGAGCAGTTCATTGTCACCTCGCTCACCGACACGAGTGTCGCTGGTCAGGCGGCACTCTTCACAACGCCCGGTTATCTCGCCCTGACGGCGCTCGGCTGGATCACCAACATCTTGTTCGTGCTCTTCGCGTTTCTCGACTGGCGCGAACTGCGTCGCCGCGGGGTTCCGCGACCGTTCCACTGGGCGTGGTCGTTCTTGGTGCTCGCGAGCGCGTGGCCCGTCTACCCGATCGGTCGCGCGATTGTCGCGCGCCGCCGCACGGGGCGAGGCATGGCGTCGCTGTGGTTCACGATCGCCACGATCGTGCTGGGCATCATCGTGACCATCGGGCTCACGATCTATATGGTGCAGTTCGCCCTGACGAACGTCGACCTCACCAACCTCGCCCCCTAGGCAAAGCAGCGCAACGTTAGGCCGCGTGAATCACCCGCACGGCGTCGACGAGCGGCGTCGTCGGGCGACCGATGAGGCGTGCAAGGTCTCCGCTGGTGGCGTCGAGCAGGCCCGCGCGAATGTCACCGTCGAGAGCTACGAGAAAGCCTGTCGTGCCCGCGTCGAGCCCGGCGGCGGCGAGGGCAGCCGCGTGCTCGTCGGGGCTCACCGAGGCGAGCGCCACAGGCCTGCCCGCGACCTCTGCGACGGCCTCGGCCAGCTCGGCAAAGCTCCACGCTGTGTCACCCGAGAGCTCGTAGGTGCGACCCTCGTGCCCCTCGCTCGTGAGCACCGCGGCAATGGCCTCGGCATACTCGGCGCGCAGCGCGCTCGACACCCGGCCCTCGCCCGCGCTCGTGAGCACCGCGCCCGTGGCCGCGCCCTGGGCAGTGGTCGCGGCGTAATTCTCGGTGTACCAGCCGTTGCGCAGAATCGTGAACGGGATGCCCGACGCACGAATCGCACGCTCAGTCGCCTTGTGCTCGGGGGCGAGAATCAACGCGGTCTCTTCTGCGTCGAGCACGCTCGTGTAGACGAGGTGCTGCACGCCCGCGCGAACGGCGGCATCGATGACAGCTTGGTGCTGGGTGGCCCGCTGGCCGACCTCTGAGCTCGAGACAAGCACGAGGCGATCCACGCCCGCGAGCGCGGCATCCAGCGAGGCCGCATCGGTGTAGTCAGCGGCCACGATGCGCACACCCCGCGCGGCCAAGTCAGCGGCCTTCTCGACCGAACGGCCACTGCCCACGATCGTCGCCGGGTCAACGCCGCGGTCGAGCAGGGCCTCGATGGCGAGTCGTCCAAGGTGTCCGGTGGCACCGGTAATGAGCGTGGTCATGGGGGTTCCTTTCGTGGATGCTGCGCCGACGTTCTGCGGCACTCTCGCGTCAACCCCGCCCTCGCGCGATAGCTTCCCGATCCGCAGTACCCACTTTTTGGTTAGTACCTCTGCTACCGTGTGGGCATGGTCGATCTGAGCACTGTTCCCGGCGTCACGCGCGGAATCTTGCCCGCCCAGTGCAACAGCCGCCTCGTGCTCGACCACGTCACGAGCACGTGGGGCGTGCTCGTGCTGCTCGCCCTGAGCGCGGGCGATCATCGCTGGAGCGAGCTGCGCCGCGTCGTCGAGGGAGTGAGCGAAAAGATGCTCGCGCAAACCCTGCGCACCCTCGTGGCCGACGGCTTTGTCGACCGCGAAGCCGAGCCGGTAATCCCGCCGCGTGTCACCTACCGCCTCACCGAGCGGGGCCGCGAACTCACCGCGCACCTGCTACCCCTCATGGGCTGGATTGCCCAGCACGCCGACGAGATCGTGAGCACGCCCTCTCGGTAACGCGGCGCGCGGCGGTGCCTCCCGATGAGCGCGGGGCTGTGGAATCATCGACACCGAACCGCTCGTGCAATGACGCCCACGTTCGAGGAGACTCCATGACTGATCCCGCTGCATCACCGGCTGTTGCCGGCTGGTATCCCGACCCGGCGGGTAGCGCTCAGCGCCGCTGGTGGGATGGCACGAAGTGGACCGACACCCTCGAAACGCCCTACTCGACGGCGGCCGCGGCCCAGGCGTTGCGAGCGCCCGAGGGCACCGACCCGAACACGCCGTGGATCTGGCTCATCGTCTTTCTGCCGTGGCTGCCCACGCTGGGCTTGTTGTTCATTGACTGGTCCGGCTACATCGAGGCCCTTCTCACCGACCCCACCGGCATGAGCGCCGTCACGTTCTTGGTCACGCCGGGCTACCTGCTCATGATTGCGCTCGGTTGGATCACGACCGGACTCATCATCTGGTTCGCCTACCTCGACTGGCGCGAGCTCAAGCGTCGCGGTGTGCCGCAGCCGTTCCACTGGGCCTGGATCTTCTTGACCTTTGTCGTGAGTTACGGCGTCTACACGATCGGCCGCGCCGTCGTTGCCAACCGCCGAACGGGTCAAGGGCTGTCGGTCATGTGGGTGACGATCGCGACGTTCGTCGCGGCGTTCATGCTCGGTATCGCACTGTCTATCTTCTTGACGGTGCAAATCATCAACGGCGTCTCGACGATGACCTTCGCGCCATGAGCGACGCGATCATCGTCGGCGCGGGCCTCGCGGGCCTCGTCGCCGCGGCCGAGCTCGTCGATGCGGGCAAGCACGTCACGATTGTCGACCAAGAGCCCGAGGCCACGTTCGGCGGGCAGGCGTGGTGGTCGTTCGGCGGGCTGTTCTTGGTCGATAGTCCTGAGCAACGACGGATGGGCATCCGCGACTCGCTCGATCTTGCTCGCCAAGACTGGGCCGGCACGGCAGGATTCGACCGGCCCGAAGACGAGCATGGGCGCGCCTGGGCCGATGCCTACCTCGAGTGGGCCGCGGGCGAGAAGCGCGCGTGGTTGCGCAGCAAAGGCATCGGGCTGTTTCCGGTCGTGGGCTGGGCCGAGCGCGGCGGTGACACGGCTACGCGCCACGGCAACTCGGTGCCGCGCTTTCACATCGTCTGGGGCACGGGCCCGGCCATTCTCGAACCCTTCGTCGCCACGGTGCGTCGGGGCGTGGATGCCGGCCTCGTCACCCTGCTCTTCCGTCACCGGGTCGACGCGCTGACCGTCACCGACGGTCGCGTGGTCGGCGTGAGTGGCAGCGTGCTCGCCCCCGACGCGGCGGAGCGCGGCGCGCCCTCGAACCGCGATGTGGTCGGCGAGTTCAGCCTCAACGCGAGCGCAGTCGTCATGGCCACGGGCGGCATCGGCGGCAACCACGACCTCGTGCGCGCGGCCTGGCCCGAGCGGCTCGGCACTCCCCCGGCGCACATGGTGAGCGGCGTGCCCGCGCACGTCGACGGCCGCGGGCTTGGCATCGCCGAAACTGCCGGCGCCCGGCTGGTCAACGGTGACCGCATGTGGCACTACGTCGAGGGCATCCAGAACCACTCCCCCGTGTGGGCGAAGCACGGCATTCGCATCTTGCCCGGCCCCTCGAGCCTGTGGCTTGACGCGACGGGTCGCCGCCTGCCGACGCCGCTGTTTCCCGGCTTCGACACCCTCGGAACGCTCGCCCACTTGCGCACGACGGGCCACGACCACAGCTGGTTCGTCACGACGCAGTCGATCATCGAAAAAGAGTTCGCGCTCAGCGGGAGCGAGCAGAACCCTGACCTCACCGGACGCAGCGTGCGCGAGCTACTGCGCCAGCGCCTCGGCAAGGGCGCGACCGAACCCGTCGAACGCTTCAAGCGCGACGGCGCCGACTTCATCGTCGCGAACACCGTAGACGAACTCGTCGCGCGAATGGCGGCGCTCGAACCGGATGCTCCGCTCGACGCCGCCCGCGTGCGCGACGAAATCGCCGCGCGTGACCGCATGCTCGACAACGAGTTCGGCAAAGACGCCCAGCTCACGGCCATTCGCGGCGCGCGGAAATACCGGGGTGACAAGCTCATCCGCGTCGCGCCGCCGCACCGGCTCACCGACCCGAAGCACGGGCCGCTCATCGCCGTGCGGCTGCACGTGCTGACCCGCAAAAGTCTGGGCGGCGTGCAGACCGACCTCGACTCGCGTGCGCTCGGCGCTGACGGCTCACCGATTCCCGGTCTCTACGCCGTGGGCGAGACGGCCGGCTTCGGCGGTGGCGGCGTGCACGGTTACCGCTCGCTCGAGGGAACCTTCTTGGGCGGATGCCTGCACACCGGGCTGCGGGCGGGGCGCGCGATCGCGCGGCTGTAGCGAGCTAGGTGCTCAAGCGCCAGGCGTTTTGCTTCACGAGCACGTGACCGCGGTTGGTGCTCAGTCGCACCCACGAGCCGGTGGCGAACTGCTGCACGGGGTCGTCGCCGAGAAAGCCCAGGCTTTCGAGCGCGAACGCACTGCCCGCGGGCAAGTGATCGGCCTCAGGAATCGGCCGACCCCAGACTTCGCTGCGCACGCGATGAACGATCTGCTCGCCCGTGCCCTCGGGAATCGCCGTCGCGACCTCCTCGATTCCCGCACGAGCGGCGGCGGCGAAGACCGTGGGGTCGAGGGGTGACATGCGCTGCCATCCCCCGCGCGGTGGGCTGATTCCGGCCCACACGATCGTGCTGGCCGCTGCCGGAAAACCGATCGTGACGGCGGTGCCGACGGGTGCGTCGTCGCCGGCAGCCGTGAGCGCAGCATCCACTCTCGCCTGCAAAGAACGAATGGGCACGACGACGTCGAAGGCGCGCTCACCCTCGGCCGTCGGGCTCAGGGCCAGCGTGCGCAGACCGAGCACCGTGGGGCCGCGATCGAGCAAACCCTTGGGCGTGATGACCGCGACATAGACCGCGAGCACGCCGGCATCGGCGATGAGGCGCACGGCGCCGGCCTCATCGAGGCGAAGAGCGCGCGCGAGAAGCACAGAGAGGTCATGCGCAGCGGGCACAGACGAGAGCGCGAACGCGGTGTTCATCGCTCCATAGACTACGCGTGTGACTGACGCTCTTCACGACCCCGTCTCCCCTGCGCCCATAGTCGGCGACCCCGTCTCCGACATGCTCACCGCGCTCACGCTCACGAGCACGGGCGCCCGAACGCGCGAAGACATCTTCACGGCGCCGAGCCTCTGGACGCCGCAACGACGCGTCTTTGGCGGTCAAGTCGCCGCGCAAGCCGTGCTCGCCGCGATGCGCACGGTCGACGATGATCGCTTCATCCACTCAATGCATGGCTACTTCTTGCGGCCCGGCGACGACGAGCAAGACATCACGTTCTCGGTCGATCGCATTCACGATGGCCGCTCGTTCTCGACGCGGCGCACGCAGGCCTACCAAAACGGCGAGCCGATTCTCTCGATGATCGCGAGCTTTCAAGACGTCGACCCGGGCCTCGAGCACCAAACCGAGATGCCCGCGGGTATTCCCGACCCCGATAACCTGCCCAGCGCGCGCGACATTCTCGGCCCCATCGATCACCCGGTGGCGCAGTACTGGGCGAACAGCCGACCGTTCGATCTTCGACACGTGGATGCCCCCGTCTACTTCGCCCCTGGCCCCGAAGCCGTGGCGCACCAGGCCGTGTGGTTTCGCAGCACCTCGCCCCTGCCCGACGACGACAACCTGCACCGTGCCGCACTCGCCTACGCGAGCGACTACACGATTCTCGAACCGATCTTGCGGCGGCACGGCGCCACGTGGGCCACGCCCGGGCTCAAGATGGCGAGCCTCGACCACGCCATGTGGTGGCACCGCTTCGCGCGCGTCGACGACTGGCTGCTTTACGTGCAAGAGTCGCCCACCGCGCAAGGCGGCCGCGGACTCTCGCTCGGCCGCATCTTCACGCGCGACGGGATGCTCGTCGCGAGCGTCGCGCAAGAGGGCATGGTGCGCGTTCCGCAGGCCTGAGCCCCGCCTCAGCGGCAGCGGCATTCTCGTGCGTCGCCGGTCACTTCGGGCCGCTACCATCGTCGCGTGCGCCTGCCTCCCGACCTGCCGAACGAGCGACTCGATCGCTCGCGGTATCAGCTCGTCATCGACGAACGATTTACCGGTTCGGCACTCGACACCTCGCGCTGGGTGCCGCACTACTTGCCCCAGTGGAGTAGTCCTGAGCGCTCAGCGGCGCGATACTCGCTCGGCGCCGCCGACTCAAACAGCCCGGGGCTCACCCTGCGCATCGACCACGACCAAGAGGCGTGGAGCCCCGAGTTCAACGGCGAACTCCGCGTGTCGAACCTGCAGACCGGCGCGCGGTCGGGTGAGGTGGGCAGTGGCTCGGGTCAGCATCCGTTTCGCGAGGGCCTTCTCGTGCGCACGGCGCAGCTCGACCAACGACTCTGGCTGCCCCACTACGGACTCATCGAGGTCAACCTGCAGCCCAGCACCCACCCGCGGGCACTCACGGCCCTGTGGTTGATCGGCTTCGAGCACGTTCCCGAGCAGTCGGGCGAACTGTGTGTCGTCGAGATCTTTGGCCGTGACATCCGCCCCGATGGTTCAGCGCTCGTGGGTGTGGGCATTCACCCGTTTGGCGACCCCACGTTGCGCGATGACTTCGCCCAGGTCGAGACCGCGGGCGACGTGCGGGCCGGCCGCACCTTCTCTGTCGAGTGGATGCCCGGCTCAGCCCGCTTCTACATTGACGACGAACTCGTGGCCGAGGCTGACCAGTCGCCCGCGTACCCCCTGCAACTCATGCTCAACCTCTACGAGTTGCCCGACGCAACAACGCGTGATCCTGACGACTACCCGCTCACGGCCGCGGTGTCGTTCGTGCGCGAGTGGCAGCGCATCGGGCGATAGCGCTCGGGTCTACTGCTGCCGAAAGACGAGCGGCTCTTCGACGAAGGGTGCCCACGCCTCACGCTCGTCGTCGGTGATGCGTCGTGGCGCGCCCGTCTCGCGGTCGGCCAACACGATCGTCGTCGACGCGCGCACATACAGCGTGCGCGGCTCGTGACCCGCGGGGCTGTAGACCTCGTAACAGACCTGCAGGCTCGCACCGCCGAGCTTGCCGATCCACAACTCAACATCGATCGGCTCGCGGTGGTACGGAATCTGCTCGCGATACTCGATCTGCTGCGCCGCGATGAGCGTCACCGAGTCGGCGCCCGGCCCCGTGGTGAGCACGGCCGTCGGAGCCCCGTCTACCCCGCCGCCCCAAAACGAGGCG
>CALRWH020000023.1:0-23059 GCA_943371805.1 Pseudomonas synxantha
GGCCTGTGGACCAGGCGCTCGAAGAGAGCATCCGGAGCCTGTTGAGCGGTCGCGCCGCGGGAGCGACCATCTGCCCGAGCGAAGCGGCGCGGGCGGTGGCCGGTAATGACGACGAGGCCTGGCGCGAACTGATGGAACCCGCTCGGCGGGCCGCCCGGCGGCTCGTCGCGGCGGGCGAGGTCGAGATCACGCAAGGTGGCCGCGTCGTCGATCCCTCGACGGCGAAAGGGCCGATCCGCGTGCGGCGCGCGGTGCGCTAGTCGGCGGCAGGCGACTGCTGGTGGGCGCCGACGCGCCAGCGGCCCTCGCTGTAGACGTAGGTTGTCGTGGCCCACATGTCGACGGGCGATCCGTCGCGCGTGCTGCGCAGTCGGTAGGCCAGCATCGCGGCCCGGTCGCCGAGGCGCACGACACGCTGGTCGCTCATGGTCGCCTCGCCCCACGTCGTGCCGTCAAGGGCCACGATCGCGGCGGAACGCTCGACGAGTGATCCGTCGTCGATGAGCACGGCATCCGTCGTCATGGCTTTTTGCAGGTGCGTGCCGCCGTCGCCGTGCCGCATCGCCTCCCACAACTCGTGCTCGTGGCGGATGAGTTGAGCGGGCAGATCATCGGTGATCACGGTCATGGGCACAGTCCATCGGCTGCGGCGAGCGCCGTCAAGGGCCGACGGTCACCGGATGCTCACACGGGGTGCGTTGTCATGCGCTTCGAATGAAGCTGACCACCTCGCCAAATCGGTGGTCCCTCGCGTCGCTCGCTCGCATCCAGATTTCGAGACGGCCGGCGTCTCCGAAGACCTGCCCAAAGGCGCGGTCAGCCGGAATGTCGAAGAGTAACAGGTGCCTGTCGTCGGGGCCGAGTAACGGCAGCCGCGCAGCAAGGATCACGCTGTCTTCGACCGACTGCTCGAAGTCTGGCGACGATAGGGCGAACATTCGCGTTACCGCATCGACTCGGGCAGTGAACGGATTTCTCTCAAACGCGACCAGAAAGTCTTCTTCGTAGCTCCCGTTTCTCGCGGCCCGGTTGAGATCTTCAGTAAGCACATTCACGCTATCGGCGACCTCGGCGGATGAACCGGGTGCCGCTGCGACAGAGGGAAGCACGACACACGATGCTTGCCACGCCGGCCACGGATTGCTCCCTGCGGGTCTGGCTCGATGTCGAAGGGCCTCTTCTGGCAGATATCTCACGACCGCACCGCCGCCCGAATCGTCGCTGGTGCGAGAGTCGCCGGTCGTTGAATGAAAGACCTGCAGCACACCGTCTTGGGGCAGAGTGTGTCGTCGCACGGCGCTGGCAAGGGCTTCTGAGTGGGCCGCTTCTCGAGCCAAGGCCGCCAGGTCGACTTGCAGCAAGAAGTCACGCCCCGTCGGCGCGGGTATCCCGTCGACCGTCGTCGGGTTACCTCCGATGCGCGTGAGATCGCGCCACTCTTCGTCGGGTCCTACCTCCTCGAAGGGATACTCGTGATCGAGGGGCTCTTGCTCAACAATGTAGATCGACAGTTCAGTGACCACCTGTGACGGTTCACGTCGAACGCGAGGGTCAGCCAGCAAGGCGTCGATGTTCGCTCCGTGGTCGAGCGGAGCCTGACGAAGAACTCGGTGCAACAGCGATCGTTCGCTCGCATCTTGCGAAGTCCTCGCAGCTTCCTGCAGGAGCTTCATGAGGGCGACGTCGCGGCGAACCTCGTCGATCGCGCGACTCAACTCATCCATCTTCGCGTTCCATTCGCGGACGGGAATCTCCTGCATCGACAAAGCCGCCCGCTGAATCTCTTGATTGAGCCGTTGGGCTCTCAGCCAAACGCCATGGTGTGAAGTCGACATCTGATTCCTTGAATCTGGGTCACCGGATGCTCGTCACGAGCGAGCGTGCGCCCGCACCCACTCGTGCATGATGATCGCGGCCGCCGCGCTCGCGTTGATCGAGCGCGTCGAGCCATACTGCGTGATCTCGACGACCTCGTCGGCGGCGGCGAGCGCTTCGGGCGAGAGGCCCGGGCCCTCTTGGCCGAAGAGCAGGATGCACGCGCGCGGCAGCGGCGCAGCATCCACGGGCCGCGACCCCTCGACGTTGTCGATCGCGACGATCGGCAGGTCGTGCGCGCGGGCGAACGCCACGAGGTCGTCGATGGTCTCGTGGTGTGAGACGTGTTGGTAGCGGTCGGTGACCATGGCGCCGCGCTTGTTCCAGCGGCGGCGGCCGACGATGTGCACTTCGGCCGCAAGAAACGCGTTGGCGCTGCGCACGATCGAGCCGATGTTCATGTCGTGCTGCCAGTTCTCGATCGCCACGTGAAACGGGTGCCGACGCGCGTCGAGGTCGGCGACGATCGCCGGCATCGACCAGTATCGGTAGCGGTCAATGACGTTGCGGGTGTCGCCGTTCGCGAGCAACTCGGGGTCGAGGCGCGGGTCGTCGGGCCACTCGCCCGTCCAGGGGCCGAGGCCGTGAGTGGTCCATTCCAGGGTGGGTGCAGGCTCTTCGTTTGTCGAATGGCCGGGCGTCGTCATGCCCCCAGGCTACGGTGCGGCACTATCGGCCCGTCGCGCACTGTCGTACCCTGAACGCATCATGGCCAGTGCAGCCCGCGACAACGCCGTCGACCTCGTTCGCGCGGCGTGCCTTGTCGTGGTGGTCGGCCTGCACGTCATGATGGCGGGCATCACGGTCGAGACCGAGGGTCTCGCCATTACGAACTCGCTCGACGGGCATCCGATTTTCGCCTGGAGCACGTGGCTCGTGCAGGTCATGCCGCTGTTCTTCGTCATGGGCGGCTTCTCGAGCCTGCTCGCGTGGCGGCGCCAACGCGACCGCGGAGTGAGCAATGCCGACTACGTGCGCGACCGTGTCGCTCGCCTTGCGCGCCCGGCCCTCCTGCCGCTCGGTCTCGTCGGGTTCACCCTCGCCGTGCTCGGTCTCGTGGGCCTGCCCGACGCCGTGTTGAGCGACGTCGGCTTCCGCATCGGACAACCCCTGTGGTTCTTGGCGGTCTACCTGGGGGTCTCGGGCCTCGTACCCCTTATGGCCCGCCTGCACGAGCGCGCCCCCTGGGTCACCCTGCTGAGCCTGCTCGCCGCCGTCATGATCGTCGACACCGTCGCCCTGCTCACCGCGCTGCCTCTCATCGGGGCATTCAACCTGCTGTTCGTGTGGGTCTTCGTGCAGCAGTTGGGCTTCTGCCTCGCCGATGGCTGGTTTGACTGGCGTCGCCGGTGGATGCTCGGCCTCGCCGGCCTCGCCGCCTTCGGCGTGCTGCTCTTTCTCACCACGGTGGTCGGCTACTCGACCGACATGTACGACAACTTGAACCCGCCGACCGCCGCGATTCTCGTGCTCGGGGTCGGCCAGACTCTGCTGTTCGCGTTCTTGCGCCCCTGGATTTCCCGGCTCGCCCAGCGCGAAACCCTCGCGGGCCTCAGCGGCGCGATCAACCGCAACGCCATGCAGATCTACCTGTGGCACGTGCCGGTCATCGTGCTCATCGCCGTGGTGCTCGTCATCTCGGGTGCCCCCTTCCCCGAGCCGCTGAGCGAGGGCTGGTGGCAGAGTCGACCGCCGTTCCTCGTTGCCGTTGCTCTGCTGCTCATCCCCATCGTGATTGGGGTCAGCTGGCTTGAGCGGCGCAGCGAGGCGCGCGGCGGCCCGGCCCCCGCGCCCGTCGGCCCCTGGATGGCCGCGCTCAAGGTCATTCTCGGCATCGTCGGCGTTGTCACCCTACTCATCGCGGGCTTCACGCCCGCCTACGGAGCGGCGATCGGCGTCACTCTGCTCTTGCTCGCGGTGCTGCTGCGCTCGCCGCGGCGACGCACCCTGTTAACCTCAGGCCATGAGCCCAGCGGCGAAGCGCGCGTCGAACGCAGCAACGACAGCAGCGCCAAACGCCGCAGCACGCTGGAATCGCGATAGCCCCGACCTGCTGATTCACGGCGATAACCTCGCCGCGCTTCGCTCGCTGCCCGAGGCGAGCATGCAGCTCATCTACCTCGACCCGCCCTTCAACACGGGTCGCACGCAGCGCCGCGCGACGACGCGCAGCACGCGCGACCCCGAGGGTGCTCACCTGGGCTTCGCGGGCACGAACTACACCCGCACGGTCGAGGCGCTCAGCAGCTACGACGATGCCTTCACCGACTACTGGGGCTTTCTTGCGCCTCGGCTCATCGAGGCTCACCGATTGCTGCGCGATGACGGCACGCTCTACCTGCACCTCGACTGGCGCGAAGCGCACTACGCCAAAGTGGCGCTCGACGCGCTCTTCGGCCGCGAGTGCTTTCTCAACGAGCTCATTTGGGCCTACGACTACGGCGCCAAGTCGCGCCGGCACTGGCCGACGAAGCACGACACGATTCTCGTCTACGTCAAGAACCCCGCCACCTACTACTTCGACAGCGAGGCCGTCGACCGCGAGCCCTACATGGCGCCGGGGCTCGTGACGCCCGAGAAGGCCGAGCGCGGCAAGCTGCCGACCGACGTGTGGTGGCACACGATCGTGCCCACGTCGGGCCCCGAAAAGACGGGATACCCCACGCAAAAGCCCCTCGGTGTGCTGCGGCGCATCGTGCAGGCCTCGAGCCGCGAGGGCGACTGGGTTCTCGACGCCTTCGCCGGCAGCGGCACGACGGCCGCAGCTGCTCGCGCGCTTGGCCGCCGCACCATCAGCATCGATGAGAGTGCGGATGCCGTGCGCATCGCGAGCGCCCGCCTCGACCTGCCCATCACCGAGCTCGCGAGATAATCGACTCAATGTCGACCGACCCCCTGGCCCGCACCGCCGACGCCGCCCGCGCCCTGCACGCCGGGCACCTCGTGGCCTTTCCGACCGAAACCGTCTTCGGTCTCGGTGCCGATGCCGCTAACCCCGCCGCCGTCGGTCGCATCTTCGCGACCAAGGGGCGCCCCGCCGACCACCCGCTCATCGTGCACGTCAGTACGGCCGCGCTGCTTACCGAGCTCGCCGGCGAGATTCCCGCCTACGCTCACGCGCTCGCTGCGGCGTTCTGGCCCGGGCCGCTCACGCTCATTCTCGAGCGCTCGGCCGCGGTGTCCGACGCCGTCACGGGAGGGCAACCAACCGTGGGGGTGCGCGTGCCGAGTCACCCCGTTGCGGTGGAGCTGCTGCGGGAGTTCGAGAGCCTCGGTGGGCGCGGCGTTGCGGCTCCGAGTGCCAACCGGTTCGGGCGCGTCTCGCCCACCACGGCCGCGGCTGTGCGCGCTGAACTGGGTGCGCTGATGAGTCCTGACGACCTCATCCTCGAGGGTGCCCCGTCAGACGTGGGCATCGAGTCGACGATCGTCGACTGCACGGGAGCCGCTCCTGTTGTGCTGCGACCGGGCTCAATCACGGACGACATGATTGTGGCGGCGACGGGGTTGGCGCTGGGCGAGCGTGACGAGAGCATCCGCGTCAGTGGCTCGCTGCCCGCGCACTACGCGCCCGCCGCGACCGTCGTGCTCGACGTCGCTCCTCACCCCGGCGACGGGTTCATCGCCCTCGCCAAGCACGAGACCCCCGCGGGGGTCGTGCGTCTCGCCGCGCCCGGTTCGCCCGACGAGTTTGCGCGCGAGCTCTACGCGGCCTTGCGCGCGGCCGACGAGGCGGGGCTCACGCGCGTCGTCGTCACGTCACCGCCGGGGCCGGGCATCGCCGTCGCGATTCGCGACCGACTGCGGCGCGCAAGCCACGGCAGCGGCGGCGCCTAGGTCACAGCGGGTCGCGTCGCGCGGTCGAGCAGTTCGAGCACGTGCACGTAGGGCATGCCCGTTGCGCGGCTCATGCCGAGTTCGCACGTGCGGTTGGCACTCACGGCGTGATCGAAGGCTCCGCCCTCGCGCTGCAGCCGTTCGAGGTCGGCAACCTCGCTGGCCGTCGCCGCGTGCGTGAGCTCGGGATGCAGCATGCCGCGGTCGCCCGCGAAGGCGCAGCATCCCCAGGCCTCGGGCACCACGGCCTCGTTGGCCGCCGCGCGCGCGATCGCCACGATCGCGCCCGTTGCGCCCAGAGCCTCGGTGGAGCACGTCGGATGCACGGCCACCCGCCCCTGCCGCTCGACAATCTCGAGCCGGGGCAGCAGGGTTTCGGCGACAAAGGTCACCGAGTCGAGCACGCGGTGCGGCACGCCCTCGGCCTTGAGCAGCCCCAAGAACCCCTCGGAGCACGAGGCCGCGTCGCTCACGACGGGCAGCGCCTCGGCCTCGGGGCCGAGCGCGGCAACAGCCGCACGAACACGCTCGCGCATGCTCGCGTATCCCGCCGTGTGGCCCTTCGACTTCCAGGGAGTGCCGCAGCACAGGCCGTCGATACCCTCCGGCGCGATGAGCGTCACGCCCGCACGCTCGCAGAGCGCGAGCAAGGCGGCGGTGGCTCCCGCTGAATCAGCATGAGTGCCCTCGGGCCCGAACATCGTGCCGACGCACGCCGGCAGGTAGACGGCGACCGGCGCAGAACCCCCGACCGCGGCCGAGTCGCCGAGCAGGCGCGAGCGGCGGGTTCCGCCGCGCGGCAGCCCCGCCTCGTAGCGCGGCACCACATCGGTGCCGAGCACGGCGCGCGCCGCCGAGCTGGCGCCGCGCACGAGAGCGGTCGGTAGAGCATCTGCCACCGTGAGAGCGACCGAGGCGACGCGGGTCGTGGCATCCCAGTTGCCGGATGCCGCATTCCACACACCCCGGCCGGGCGCCCGGCCCTCGGCCCGCAGACGCCGCACGAGATCGCCCGTGTTGATGTCGACGGGGCACGCGATGCCGCACATGCCATCGACGGCGCACGTCTGCACGCTCTCGTAGGGCTCATCGACGAGCAACGCTTCGACGAGGGCGTGATCGCCGCGCTCTTCGGCCGCCGCGAGCTCGCGCCGCACGACGATGCGCTGGCGCGGCGTGAGGGTGAGCGTGCGGCTCGGGCATGTGGGCTCGCAATACCCACACTCAACGCAGCGGTCGACCTCGGCCTCGACCGTGGGCGTGGTCTTGAGGTTCTTGAGGTGGGCCTGCGCGTCGTCGGTGATGATGACGCCGGGGTTGAGCACGCCCGCCGGGTCACACAAGCGCTTGAGTTCGCGCATCACCGCCATGAGTTCGCCGCCATACTGCCGCTCGACGAACGGCGCCATGATGCGGCCCGTGCCGTGCTCGGCCTTGAGCGTGCCACCCTGCGCGAGCACGAGGTCAACGATCTCGTCGGTCACGGCGGCATAGCGTGCCACGCCCTCGGGCGAGTCGAACCGCTCAGTCAACAAGAAGTGAATGTTGCCGTCTTTCGCGTGGCCAAAGATCACGGCGCTCTCGTAGCCGTACCGGGCAAACATCTCTTCGAGCGCTTCGCACGTGGGCAGCAGATTCGCCACCGGCACCGCCACGTCTTCGAGCAGAGCCGTGGTGCCGCTCGGGCGCGCTCCGGCCACGGCGGGGTAGAGGCCCTTGCGCACGTGCCACAGCGCAGCCCGCACGGCGGGCTCGCGCGAGAACGCGAACTCGGCGGCGAGCGGCAGCCCCACCAGGGCGCCCTCGGCTCGGGCGAGGCCGGCGGCGAGCGCGGCATCCGTCGCCGCGTGCACTTCGATGAGCAACGCCGCATGGCCGTCGACCGTGAGCCCCGTGATCGCCGGGGGCGCATCGCTCAGGGTTTGGGCCACGCGCAACGACGTGGCGTCCATGAGTTCGATCGTCGCGAGGCCCGAAGCAACGAGCGCCGGCAGCGCCGCGGTCGCCGACGCGAGAGTCGGAAACACAAGCAGCCCCGTGGCCACGAGGGGCGCTACGGGCACCGTGCGAAACACGGCTTCGCCCACCCAGCCCAGCGTGCCCTCGCTACCGATCATGAGTCGCACGAGCAGGTCGATGGGCCGCTCGTGGTCGAGAAAACTGTTGAGGCCGTAGCCCATCGTGTTCTTCATGGCGAACAGGCGACGGATGCTCGCCACCGACTCCGCGTCACCCACCACCCGCGCGCGCAGGGCCGCGAGCCCGGCCCAGAGTTCGGGCGCGGCGGCCCGTAGCTGCTCGTCCGCATCGGCGGCAGCGGAATCGATCACGGCGCCGCTCGCGAGCACGAGAGTCATCGACTCAAGGGTTTGGTAGGTGTTCTGCTCGGTTCCGCACGCCATGCCGCTTGAGTTGTTGGCGATGACACCGCCGATCGTGCACGCGATTTCGCTGGCCGGGTCAGGGCCGAGGCGGCGGCCGAACCGCGCGAGTCGGGCGTTGACCTGGCGAACGGTTGCTCCGGGCTGCACGCGCACGCGCTCACCGCCGTCAAGCACCTCGATGCCGCGAAACGCTGCGCGCGTGTCGACCAAGAGCTGGTCGGTGACTCCCTGCCCCGAAAGGCTCGTGCCGCCCGAGCGGAAGGTGACGGCGGTGCCCGTGCGCGTCGCGTCAGCAAGCAGTGCCGCTACCTGGGCGATCGATTCGGGAGTGGCGATCGTGTGCGGTCGCAGGAGGTAGTGACTCGCGTCGTGGGCCATCGCCACGAGGTCAATCGGGCGCTGCGTTCGGGTCGAGAGCGCAGCATCCATGCCTTTCATCATACGTTTTGGGCCGCACTAGGCTGACGATCATGAGCGACCGCCGTGAGATCGAGTGCTGGCTGACCGATATGGACGGCGTTCTCGTCCACGAGAACACGCCCTTGCCCGGAGCCATCGAGCTCATCGCGCAGTGGAGAAGCACGGGCACACCGTTTCTCGTGCTGACGAACAACTCGATCTTCACACCGCGCGACCTCGCCGCCCGCTTGAGCGCGAGCGGGCTTGACGTACCCGAAGAGTCCATCTGGACGAGTGCCCTTGCGACCGCTGACTTCTGTGCCAGCCAGATTCCGGGCGGGCGCGCCTTCGTCATCGGCGAAGCGGGGCTCACGACCGCCCTGCATGAGGCCGGCTTCATCATGACCGAGACCGACCCCGATTACGTCGTCGTCGGTGAGACCCGCAACTACTCGTTCGAGGCGATCACCAAGGCGATTCGCCTCATCGGCAACGGGGCACGCTTCATCGCGACGAACCCCGATGCCACAGGGCCCAGTGCCGACGGGCCGATGCCGGCAACGGGCGCGATCTCGGCGCTCATCACGAAGGCGACCGGCAAAGACCCGTATGTCGTCGGCAAGCCGAACCCCATGATGTTCCGCTCGGCCATGAACCGCATCGGTGCCCACAGCGAGAACACCGCGATGATCGGCGACCGCATGGACACCGACATCGTCGCGGGTATCGAGGCGGGTCTACACACGGTGCTCGTGCTCACGGGCATTAGCGACGAAGCCGAAATTGCGCGCTATCCATTCCGCCCCGACGAAGTGCTCGCGGGCGTGCACGAACTCGTCACGGCTGCCCCGGTCGAGACCGAGCTGTAAACCCGGCTGCCCGCGACGACCGTTAGGGCACCGGCGCGGGCGGGGGAACCGCGAGCGAACCCGTGATGGGCTCACCCGACGACCGCGAGACGAAGCAGAAGTAATCGCGCTCGCCGGCATCCCACTGTTCTTCCGAGACGGGATACGCGCCCTGAACCTGCAGGTCAGTCACGCCACCGGCAGCCGAAAGGTCGATGACGCCCGCCGCCGAACACAGCAATGACATTTGCGCCGCGAGGGCCTCTTCGCCAGGATACGGAATCTTCGCAACGAGACCTGTGGGTGCCCCCTCGGGTGCGGGTTCCGTGGTGCTTTGTGGTGACGGGAACGGTGCCCGCAACACCAACTGGCCGCCGTGCGGAGTGGCACAGTCGACCACCCTCAGTTCTTCTTGCCACGCGTCGACGAACGGCTCAATGCACTCGCTGCCCCACACCTCGTCCCAGCGATACTCGCCAGGAGGCACGGGCCCGACCGGCCGCGGCGTCGCTGACGCACTCGGCGAGGCGCTCGGGGTCGGCAACGTCTCAACCCCCGGAGCCGGACCCAAGAGCAAGGGGATGCGCGTGCCGACAAAGAAAATGGCCACAAGAGCGAGCACCGCCACGAGCGACCCCGCGACCCACAGCAAGATCTTCTGGGTGCGGCCGAGAGGGGCTTTCTCACCGGGTGTACCCTCGCCGCCATCGACGCCGTCGCCCCCGCCGCCGCCACCACGGCGGTTCGATCGCGGCACGGCAGAAATCAAGGCGTCGTCGTACTCCTGAAAGCTGTCGCTGCCGAACAGCGCGTCGAGCGCACCGCCATCGTCAGGCTGAGCGAGTAGTTCGGTCGCGGCCCCGGTCGCCGGGCCGGCCGGAATGATCTCTGCCGGTTGCGTGGGCTCCGGCTCGATGATCGGCGCGAGCTGCGTCGGGGCCGGCTCGGTGAACGGGGGTGCCGAGAGTGGCATAGGGCTGGGTGGCACGGGGCTGGGCGGCACGGCGGGCGGAAAAGCGGGCTGCGCCGGTGGTACTGCGGGCGCAGCCGGAGGGAATTGCGGAGACCCTGCGGGCGGGAACGCCGGCGGATACGCCGGGGTCGCCGTCGACGGAGCGGGAGGCGGCGCGAGGGGCGGCACGAGAGGGGGAGGAGTGACCGGCGCTGGTGGAACCACGGGCGTGGTGGGCGCAACCGGCGGTGCGGGGACAGCCGGCGGCGGCACTACCGGCGGCGGAGCGGGCTCAGAATCCCCTCCGAACTGAGCACGAAACCACTCGTCGGCGTCGAAAGCGCCCGTGTCTGGATCGCGCTCGTCGCCGAGCTCGCTCGTCATGCGAGCCCCAGGTCGGTCAACCCGATGGCTGCGCGGTATTCGTAGCCGGCTTCTTCGATGACGCGGCGAGCATCCGTCGCCCGATCGACGACGACGGCCACGGCGACGACTGTTGCGCCGGCTGCTTCAAGAGCGCGCGCAGCGGTGAGGGGTGAGCCGCCCGTGGTGGAGGTGTCTTCGAGCACGATCACGCGCTTGCCCGCGACATCGGGGCCCTCAACCTGCTTGCCGCGACCGTGGTCTTTCGGCGCCTTGCGCACGACGAACGCGTCGTACGCGAGCCCGCGGGCCGCGCTCTGGTGCAGCACGGCCGACGCGATGGGGTCAGCGCCCATCGTGAGTCCGCCAACGGCGGCGATGTCGGGGATGTCGGCAATCAGGTCGACCATGACCTGCCCGATCAGCGGTGCCACGCGGTGGTCGAGACTCACCTTGCGCAAGTCGATGTAGTACGACGCCTTCGCGCCACTGGTCAGCGTAAAATCGCCGTGAAAAACGGCCTCATCGCGAATGAACTGGATGAGTTGCGCTCGGGCTTCGGTCACCCGTTCACTGTAGTTCGTAGGCTGGGCTCATGCGCATCGCAACCTGGAACGTCAATTCGATCCGAACCCGCTACGGCCGTGTCGTCGACTGGCTCGTCAATGCGGATGTCGACGTGCTCGCGATGCAAGAGATCAAGTGCAAGCCCGAGCAGTTTCCCCTCGAGCCCTTCGAGGCAGCAGGCTACGACGTCGTTCTCCACGGCCTCAACCAGTGGAACGGCGTTGCTATCGCCAGTCGTTTGCCGCTGACCGATGTCGAAATCGGCTTCGCGGGGCAGCCCGGCTTTGCAAAAGGCCACGAGGGTCCGGATGCTCCCCTCGAGGCTCGCGCGATTGGCGCGACCATCGACGACGTGCGCGTGTGGAGCCTCTACGTGCCCAACGGCCGCGCCCTCGACGACCCGCACATGGATTACAAGCTGCGATTCTTGCGCGCTCTCGCCGACGACAGCGCGCGGTGGTTGCGCGAGAACCCCGGTGCCGCGCTCGCCCTCACAGGCGACTTCAACGTGGCGCCCACCGACGCCGACATGGGCGACCCGAGCTTCGTGCCCGGCGAGTCGACGCACATCTCAGTCGCCGAACGCGCTGCGTTCGCCGCGCTCGAAGACGCTGGTCTCACCGACGTCGTACGGCCGCTCGTGCCCGAGGGCTTCACCTTCTGGGACTACAAACAATTGCGCTTTCCGCGCGACGAAGGCATGCGCATCGACTTCATCCTCGGCTCGCCCGGCTTCGCCGATCGGGTGGTGGATGCCCGCATCGAGCGCGAGCAGCGTAAGGGCGACGCCCCGAGTGACCACGTTCCCGTGGTCGTCGACCTCGCAGGCGGCGACGATGACGATGATCGGCCGATGATCTTCTAACGCTGAGCCTCAGCGGCGCCCAGTAGGGTCGTTGATCGTGAGCATCGACCAATGGGCCATCAGTGTCATGGAAACCCTCGGCGTGTTCGGCGCCGCGCTTCTTGTGGCGATCGAGAGCCTCTTTCCGCCCATTCCGAGCGAGCTGATTCTGCCGCTCGCCGGCTTCACGGCCAGTCGCGGATCGTTCGACCTTGTCTCAGTGATTATCGCGACGACCATCGGATCGCTCGTCGGTGCCGTCGTGCTCTACGCGCTCGGCCGCTGGGTCGGCGTTGAGCGGCTCAAGCGCGCGGCCGATCGCATTCCCCTGACGAGCTCCGCCGATGTCGAAAAGGCGATGGCATGGTTCCACCGCTTCGGCCCCGTCGCCGTGCTCATCGGCCGGTTCATTCCGATCGTTCGCAGCCTTATTTCGATTCCCGCGGGAGTCGACCGCATGCGCCTGTGGCTCTTCTTGCTGCTGACGACGATCGGTAGCGGCATCTGGAACACGATCTTCGTCGTGCTGGGGTTCGTGCTCGGCGAAAACTGGGTCGTGGTCGAAGACATCGCTTCGCGGTACAGCCGCGTTGTTCTCGTCATCGCGATCGTCGTCGTCGTGGCATTCATTGTGTGGCGCGTTGTGCGACTCATGCGTCGACGCTCCGCGTCATCGAGCTAGCTCTCGCCGAACAGCCGATTCGATCCTTCGGGCAGGGGGAGATTACTCATGGAATCCTGCGCGCAAGAGGGCCACACTAGATCTACAGCGTCCATGCGCATTTCGCGCCTCGACTCATCCCACCCTCAGGAGATCATCATGCGCCGCACTGTTCCCGCCGTCGCCGCCCTCGCGCTGGGCCTTTCGCTCACGCTTTCTGGTTGCTTCGCCAACCCTCTCGAGCAACTGACCGATGGGCTCATTGAGGGTGGAGTCGAGCAGATCATCGAAGACCAAACCGGCGTGAGCGTCGACGTGGATGGTTCGGGTGCGAGCTTGCCTGACACCTGGCCCGCCGACGTTCCGACGCTGCAGGGCGAGGTCGTCTTCTCGGCCGCCGCTGAGGGTGTCTTCACCGCCGCCATCAAGGTAGGAAGCATTGCCGAGGCCGAGCAGTCCTTCACTGACCTGACGAATGCCGGGTATACACAGGTCTCTGAGTTGCAGCTCGGTGAGGGCTCGTCGGCCCGCGTGTTCGAGAACGGCACGTGGAACGTGGCGCTGCTCGTCGCCGAGAACGAAGACGGCACGGCGCAGGTGCAATACACCGTCGGCCCCGTCAACTAAGGCAACCGCGCGTCCCGTCGGGCGCAACCGCCGTTTGTGCGCGTGAATCTGGGCGTTCGCGCAAGTTTCGTGCGCCCTTCACAACCACAAGCGGCGGTTGCGTGCTTAGGCTCATGGGTGAGTCTGTTTTCACCTGATTCGACGAAGGAGGGACACCATGACCGACACCACCGCGACGCGCAGCACCACCATCATCGGAGAGCCCGAGGTCGTCGAAGACACCCTCCGTGCGTCGACGGATGCTGCCCTCACGAGTGCGCAAATCGTCGCCGACCCGGCATGGTCGCGCCTCAAGCGCGCCGCCGAAGCCGTGCGCCCGATGCAGGTGCACGACGGCAGCATCCCGAACACCGAGGATCACGCCGCTGCCGCGGGCCACGTCGCTGAGATCGCCGCTGCCTTGCGCCACTTCGCTCCGCTGATTCCGCACGACGCCGATTACTTGATGACGTGCGCGATCGACTTTGAGCGCTGGGCTGACAGTGGCTTTGTCGTGCCCGACTTCTATGACGCGCTCGATGCCTTCCACCCGGCACGCGAGCGTCGCGACGGCGTCGCGCACCTCGTCGTTTTCCCGATGTACACGCAGAATGGTTCGGCCGACCGACTCGTCGAGGCCGTGGTGTTCGAGGTCATCTGGCCCGACTTTGTTGCGCAGCTCGAGGCCGGCGCCTACGGCAATGCTCTCTACCTCGGCCTGCGCTTTGCCGACTTTACGCCCGGCTACGACACCAACTCTGCGGTGCTGTTTCCCGAGTCGGTCGCCGTCACTCCGCGCGTACCCGCCGGGGCGCCCGAAGGAACCCCGGCACAGTTGCCGACCTTCACGTGGGGCGCGATCTTCGCCGACCGCGAGGCCGCACGCTACCGCCGTGTGGTGCGCGCCGCCGCCGAGATCACGAAGCTCGACCTGCCGGCAGATGCTCGTGAGCTGCTGACCGACCAGCAGCTCGCCGAGCGCACGTTCGTCATGTGGGACATGATTCACGACCGCGCCCACATGCGTGGCGACCTGCCGTTCGACCCGTTCATGATCAAGCAGCGCATGCCGTTCTTCCTCTACACGCTCGAAGAACTGCGCTGCGACTTGACCGCGTTCCGTGAGGCCGTTGCGTTGTGGCGCGCCGACGACACCGACGACATCACTCGGCAGCACGCGCGTCTGGTGCAGTATGCGGTGATCTTCGACCGCATCTTCCGGTTCGCGATCTCGGGCACGCGCGTGCGCAACTATGACGCCGTCGGCGGCCAGTTGTTGTTTGCGTGGATGCACCAGAAGGGTGTGCTGCACTGGACAGACACCCAGCTCGCCATCGACTGGGATGCTGTTCCCGACGTCGTCGTGCAGCTCTCCGACGCCATCAACGAGCTCTACTGGGCCTCGATTGACCGCCCGAAGGCGGTGCACTGGCTCAAGGCCTACGAGCTCGTGTCGAGCACGCTCACGCCGCATCCCGCTTCGGTGTGGGCGCGTGGCCTGAGTGACGAGGTGCTTGCCGGGCCTCTCAAGGGCTACACCGACCTCGTGCTCGACGACGAGTTCCCGCTCTCGATGTTCTACGAAGCCCTCACGAAGAAGATGGCGCAGGTTATTGAGTCGACCGCGGGCATCACGGGCGGCGATGCGTGAGCATCGCCGCTGACGGGCCGAAGAGCGTGAAGGGTTCGAGCGGCCCGGCGACGTCGAACAGTGCGGGATCGGGCGCTTCAGACCGCACCGTCGTGGTGGCCGGTGCGGGAGGGGTGGGTGGCCGCGCGGTGTGTGCGGCCCTCACCGCCGCGGGCGCGCACGTCGTCGCCGTGGGCTCTCGCGCTGAGTCGCTTGCCGACGTGGATGCGGCCGAGACCGCGGTCGTCGACCTCGCCGACCCGGCCGCGGTGAGCGCGTGGGCTGCTGCACTGCGCGAGCGCCGGCCGAGTATCGATGGCCTGCTGCACCTCGTGGGCGGGTGGCGCGGCGGCTCTGACCCCGACGACTTTGCGTGGCTCGAGCGTCGCGTTCTCACAACCCTGCGGGTCGTCAGCCGCGAGCTGCGCGACGACATCAGCGCGTCGAGCGCGGGCCGACTGGCGATCGTGAGCTCCGCATCCGTCGCCCAGCCGAAGTGGGGCATGGCCAACTACGTCACCCTCAAGTCGGCCGCCGAAACCTGGGTTCAAGCGCTCGCAAGCGGGTGGCGCACCAAGGGCACTCCCACGGCAGCCGTCACGTTTGTCGTCGGGGCGCTTGATGAGGCTGGCGCGGTCGACGACCTCGCGGCCGCGTGTGCGGCGCTGTGGTCGGTCGACCACGAGCAACTCAATGGCGCACTCGTCGAACTGACGAACCCCGCCTCGGGCATTGCGTAGCGGGCGAGGGTCTTCGAGTGGGCCCGCGCCCTCGTGATACGTTTCGCCCACACAGTCGATAGCGAAGGGTTCTCAGGGTGGTGCTTTCGGTGTCACGTGCCTGGCGAGCGGCACTGTCGCTCAGCGTTGTCGCCCTCGCCATGATGGCGAGCGCACCCGCTGCCGCCACGCCCGGCGACTGGTCGACTCCCGTCACGATCTCAGATTCTTCAGCGGGCGACGCCAACAACCCGCAGATCGTGAATTCTGGCGCCGTACACGCTGTTGCGTGGGAACGCTTCGTCGGGGCCGAGCGGCGAGTGCAAGTCGCGTCGTCGGTCGACGGCGGTGCCACGTGGACCACTCCGCTCACGCTCTCGGCCGCAGGAGCGGAAGGAATCGAGCCTCAACTGGCGGCGAGCGGCTTGCAGATTGCCGCGATCTGGCGGCGCCTTGACGGTGCGAGCTTTCGCATTCAGTCCGCGGTCTCCACTGACGGTGGCACAAGCTGGAGCGTGCCGGCCACGCTGTCAGCCGCGGGGAGCACCGCGCGCTCGCCCCACATCGCCACCGATGGAACCACACTCTTCGCCACGTGGACGCGTACCGATGGCACCGACCGGCTCGAGGTGGCGACCTCGACTGACAACGGCGCGACCTGGAGCGTTCCCGTCACGCTTTCGCCCGTAGGCTTCGACGCAACGACGCCGCGGGTCGTCGCTCGCGCTGGCGTCGCGACGATTGTCTGGTCGCTCACGAACGGCACAACCTCGAAGATTCAGGCGTCAACCTCGACCGATTCTGGGTCAACCTGGAGCGCCCCCGTCGACGTCAGTGACGTCGCGGCGAGCACCTTCTTTCCCGAACTTGTGACCGATGGCAGCACCACAACGGCAACCTGGGAACGCTTCGATGGCACGTCGTCGTCAGTGCAGACTGCGTTCTCGCCCGACTCCGGGGCAACCTGGAGCTCACCCCGAACGCTGTCGGCTCCCGGGGGAAGCTCAGAACAACCCCAGGTCACGACCGACGGCACGAGGATCACGGTCGTCTGGTTTCGCGGTGACGGGTCAGGCTTTGTCGTACAAACTGTCTTTTCCGCCGACGGCGGGGTGACGTGGAACACACCGCGCACGCTGTCGGCATCGGGCCCCTCGCAGCCCTACCCGCAGATCGCGACCAGCAACTCGCTCATCACGAGCACGTGGCGACTGTTCGACGGAACCAACCACCGCATCCAAGCATCGTCGTCGAGCGATGGCGGAGTGACGTGGAGCACACCCATCACCTTGTCGGCCGGGCTCGGCGATGCATTCCTTCCCCAGATTGCGAGCAACGACGCGTCTCCCGTGGTGACGTGGACGCGATCTGACGCGGGTGTGTTCCGTATTCAGACGACACGACTGACGGCAGCAGAGCCCGAACTCGCCGCGACCGGCGCCCCCGACGCGGTGCGTCACCTCGCGGCGGCGATCGCCGTGCTGAGCGCAGTAGGCATCGGGTTGACCGCCTACTCACGGCGACCAGCACGTCGCGCGGCGGCGTGAAGACACCGCTTGCGCACCCTATGCAGAGGAGAATGACACCGTGACCCGCATCCACGACACCACCTACCGCGGCTTCGCGAGCGACAACTACGCTGGCGTGCACCCCGAGGTGCTCGCCGCGATTGCCGACGCGAACGGCGGCCACCAGATCGCCTACGGCGAAGACCAGTACACGGCCCGCCTCGCCGAGGTCGTCAAGGCGGAGTTCGGTGAGCAGGCCGAAGTCTTTCCGGTCTTCAACGGCACCGGTGCCAACGTGCTCTCGCTCACGGCGCTCATGCCGCGCTGGGGTGCCGTGGTCGCGAGTGGCACGGCTCACATTCACACCGACGAGGGCGGCGCGCCCGAGCGCGTCAGCGGCCTCAAGCTCTTCACCGTGCCGACGCCCGACGGCAAGCTCACTCCCGAGCTCGTGGCGACCGAAGCCTGGGGCTGGGGCGACGAGCACCGCGCACAGCCGCTCGCCGTGAGCATCACGAACACGACCGAGGTGGGCACGGTCTACACGCCCGCCGAGGTGCGCGCCCTCGCCGACTATGCCCACGAGAACGGCATGGCCCTGCACCTCGACGGCGCCCGCGTCTGGAACGCCGCCGCTGCCCTTGGCACGAACCTGCGCGCCTTCACCGCTGACGCCGGCGTCGACATCCTCTCTCTCGGCGGCACCAAGAATGGCCTGCTCGGCGCCGAAGCGATCGTCGTGATCAACCCCGACCGCGTCGACGGACTCATCTACCTGCGCAAGATGAACATGCAGCTTGCCAGCAAGATGCGCTTCATCTCGGCGCAACTGCTGACGCTCTTCGATGAGGGGCTTGGCATCCGTTCGGCCAGCCACGCCAACGCCATGGCGGCGCGACTTCGGGCGGGCCTCGAGGGGATGCTCGCCGGCGGCGACGTGCCCGCCGGGTCACTCGGCTTCAGCCAGCAGACGCAGGCCAATGCCGTGTTCGCACTCCTGGCCAACGACGCTGCCGACCGGATTCGCGAGCGCGTGCGCTTCTACGACTGGGATCGCGCCCGCGGCGAAGTGCGCTGGATGTGCGCCTTCGACACGAGCGAGGCCGACATCGACGGCTTCCTCGAGATCGTGCGTCAAGAACTCACGCGCTGACGCCGTCACGACAGGCGTAGCGTGGGCTCCATGCGATTCGGACTCTTCATTCCCCAGGGCTGGCGCCACGACCTCGTCGACATCGAGCCGAGCGACCAATGGACGGTCATGAAGCGGCTTGCGCTGCACGCCGACGCGGGCCGATGGGAGTCGATCTGGGTTTACGACCACTTCCACACGGTGCCCGTGCCGAGCGACGAGGCCACGCACGAGGCGTGGAGCCTCATGTCGGCGTTCGGCGCTGTGACCGAGCGTGTGCGCCTCGGCCAAATGTGCACGTGCATGGGCTACCGCAACCCCGCGTACCTCGCCAAGGTCGCGGCGACCGTTGACCACATCTCGGGCGGTCGCGTCGAGATGGGTATCGGCGGCGGTTGGTACGAGCACGAGTGGAAGGCCTACGGCTACGGGTTCCCCGAGATCGGCGACCGGCTGCGCGCGCTCGACGAGGGCGTGCAGATCATGCGGCAAGCCTGGTCGGAGGGCACGGCAACGCTCGATGGCCGCTACTTTCAGGTCGACGGCGCGATCGTTCGGCCGTTGCCCGTGCAGAAGGAGGGCATCCCGCTCTGGATCGCCGGAGGCGGCGAGAAGGTGACGCTGCGCATCGCGGCGCAGTACGGGCAGTACACGAACTTCGGCGGCAGCCCCGAGGAGTTCGCGGCCAAGAGCGAGATTCTGCGCGGCCACTGCGAGCGCCTGGGCACGAGCTTCGACGCCATCACGCGCTCGTCGAACTACAACACGGTCGTCGGTCGCGATGAGGCCGAGGTTGCCGACCGCATCGCCGCGATCGAGGCGCGCCTCACGCGGTTCATCGGCGCCGAGCGCGCAATGAAGGCCGTTGCCGACCTGCGTAACGGGGTGGGGCTCGCGGGCACACCCGAGCAGCTCATCGAGCGCCTGCAGGCCATGCAGAAACTCGGCATGACCTACGCCATCACCTACTTCGCCGAGGCGGCCTACGACACGAGCGGCATCGAGCTGTTCGAGAACGAGGTCATGCCCGCGTTGTTGTAGTCTCATCGGTCCGGCCCCGGGCTGCCGATCGAGAGGACGACCATGCTGGATGCTCTGCTCGCCGGCATCGTCGCGGGCTACGCCATCGCCATTCCGGTGGGGGCGATCGCGGCCCTGCTCATCACGCTGGGGGCTCAACACGGTGCCCGCATCGCCGCGGGTGGCGCGTTCGGTGCCGCGACGGTCGACGGACTCTACGCGACCATTGCCGTGACGGCTGGTGCCGTGATTGCACCCCTCATCGCCCTCGTCGAAGAGCCGTTGCGCTGGATCTCGGTGGCCGTACTCGTGGTGCTCGGCGTCATGATCGCGCTGCCCGCCCTGAGGCCGCGCCGACCGCCGGTTACCGCAGCATCGATGGAGGGTACGGATGCTCCCCCCTCGCCGGGCCGGCCCACCACGACGTTCCGCCGCTTGTTTCTGACGGTCGGCGCCCTCACGCTCGTCAACCCCGTCACCGTCATCTACTTCGCTGCCCTCATCGGCAGCTCAACGCTCGCGGTCGATGCCGGGGTCGCCGAGCGCATCGTGTTCGTTCTTGCGGCCTTCGCCGCGTCGCTGAGCTGGCAACTGCTGCTCACGACGGCCGGATCGCTCGTCGGTCGAGCTCTCACCGGCCCCACGGGCGCGCGCGTCACGGCTCTCGTCGGCGGCGCACTCGTTATTGCCCTCGCCGTAAACGCGGCTCTGGGCTAGGGCCTAGACGCCGTCCATGCGCGCGACGGCGAGCGAGTCGCCGTCGGGCGCTACGTCCACCCGGACAACATCACCGTCGGTGATCGTGCCCGAGAGAATCGCGCGGGCGAGGGCGTCGTCGATCTCGTGTTGCATGAGGCGGCGCAACGGCCGCGCGCCATACACGGGGTCGTAGCCGCGCTCGGCGAGCCACGTGCGAGCATCCGGCGTGACCGCCAATTGCAGGCGACGCTCGGCGAGGCGCCGCTCGAGGCGATCGACCTGCAGCGACACGATCTGGCCGAGGTCGTCGGTCGAGAGCGGCGAGAACACCACGATGTCGTCGAGGCGATTGACGAACTCGGGCTTGAACGACTGCCGCACGATGTCGTTGACACCCGCAACCTTCGCCGCCCAGTCGAGGCCGGGCTCGATGAGCAATTGCGAACCGAGGTTCGAGGTCAAGATCAAAATGGTGTTGCGGAAGTCGACCGTGCGGCCCTGCCCGTCGGTCAAGCGACCGTCATCGAGCACTTGCAGCAAGAGGTCGAACACCTCGGGGTGGGCCTTCTCGACCTCGTCGAGCAAGATCACCGAGTAGGGGCGGCGGCGCACGGCCTCGGTGAGCTGACCGCCCTGCTCATAGCCGACGTAGCCGGGAGGGGCACCGATGAGACGCGAGACGCTGAACTTCTCGCCGTACTCGCTCATGTCGATGCGCACCATCGACTTCTCGTCGTCGAACAGGTAGTCGGCGAGCGCCTTGGCGAGCTCGGTTTTGCCGACGCCGGTCGGACCGAGGAAGAGGAACGAGCCGGTCGGGCGATCGGGGTCGCTGATGCCCGCCCGCGTGCGGCGCACGGCCTCGCTGACCGCGGCAACGGCGTCTTTCTGCCCGATAATGCGCTTGCCGAGCTCGGCCTCGAGCGTGAGCAGCTTCTCGGTCTCGCCCTGCGTCAACTTATCGACCGGGATGCCCGTCCAGGCAGCGACGACCGCCGCAATGTCATCATCCGTCACTTGGTCGTTGACCATGCGCGGGCCGCTCTCGACACTCTCGGCCTCGGCCAGCTGGCGCTCGATGCCCGGAATGATCTCGTAGTTGAGCTTCGAGGCCTGCTGGTACTCGCCCTCGCGCATCGCTTTGTCGAGCGCGATGCGCGACTCGTTGAGGCGCGTCTTGAGCTCGCCGACGGCGGTGAGCCCGGACTTCTCGATGGTCCAGCGCTGCTGCAGAGCGTTGCGCTGCGCGGTCTTCTCTTTGAGCTCGTCACGCAGTTTGGTGAGTCGCGCTTTCGAGGCCTCGTCTTTCTCCTTCTTGAGGGCGAGCTCCTCGATTTCGAGTCGCGTCACGGCCCGCTTGAGCTCGTCGAGCTCGACGGGGCTCGACTCGATCTCCATCTTGAGCCGGCTCGCGGCTTCGTCGACGAGGTCGATGGCCTTGTCGGGCAGCTGGCGGCTCGTGATGTAGCGATTGCTGAGGGATGCCGCGGCCACGAGAGCGCTGTCGGCAATCGAGACCTTGTGGTGCGCCTCGTAGCGCTCTTTGAGGCCGCGCAGAATGGCGACGGTGTCTTCGACACTCGGCTCGCCGACGAAGACCTGCTGAAAGCGTCGCTCGAGGGCGGCGTCTTTCTCGATGTACTCGCGGTACTCGTTGAGCGTTGTCGCGCCGATCATGCGCAACTCACCGCGGGCGAGCATGGGCTTGAGCATGTTGGCGGCCGCCACCGAACCTTCGCCGCCGCCTGCGCCCATGAGCGAGTGCAGCTCGTCGATGAACGTAATGACCTGGCCGTTCGACTCGTCGATCTCTTTCAGAACAGCCTTGAGCCGCTCTTCAAACTCACCGCGATACTTCGCGCCAGCCACGAGCGCCGACAGGTCGAGGCTCACGAGCTGCTTGTTCTTGAGCGAATCGGGCACGTCGCCCGCGACGATGCGCTGCGCGAGCCCTTCGACCACGGCAGTCTTGCCGACGCCGGGCTCGCCAATCAGCACGGGGTTGTTCTTGGTGCGACGACTCAGCACTTGGCTGACGCGGCGAATCTCGGCATCGCGACCAATGACGGGGTCGAGCTTGCCCGATCGGGCAATCTCGGTGAGGTTGACGCCGTACTGCTCGAGGGCAGACTTCTGCTTCTCTTGGCTCGAGGGGGCGCCTTGCATGTTGGCCATTGTGTGCACTCCTGCGGATAAACCTGAGTCGGTCTGACTCAAGTTTATGCCTCGAGCGGCTGAGAAACCAGGGTGTACGCCGATAGGCCGTGCGCCGTCGGCGAACGGGGAATGGTGCGGGCCGCGACGCGCTTGCACCAGTCATGACCTCCACCATCGGCATCATCGGCTCGGGCAACATCGGCAGCGCCCTCGCGCGCGCGTTCACGGCCATCGGCCACCCTGTGGTGATCGCGAACTCGCGGGGGCCTGCATCGCTGGCTCCGCTCGTCGCCGAGCTGGGTGACCTCGCCGCGGCCGGCACCGTGGAGCAGGCTGCGCACGCCGGCGAGCTCGTCGTCGTGACGATTCCGCTCGGGGCTGTCGCGAGCATCCCGAGCCAGTTGCTCGATGGTCGCATCGTGATCGACACCAACAACTACTACCCGGCACGCGACGGCCAGATCGCTGAGCTCGACGACGAGAGCCTCACGACGGCCGAGTACGTGGCGCACCACTTCGCCGGCGCAACGGTCGTCAAGGCGTTCAATCACATTCCGGCCCTGGCGATCGCAGACCACGCGCAGCCCGCGGGCACGCCCGACCGCCGCGCCCTCATGGTCTATGGCGAGGATGCTGCGGCCGTTGAGCGCGTCAGCGCGCTCGTTGACCAGATCGGCTTCGACGCCATCAATGGCGGAGGTCTCGCCGAAAGCTGGCGCATCCAGCGCGACACCCCCGCATACGGCCCGCGCTTCACGGCGACCGAGCTGGCCATTAAGCTCGCCGAGGCTCGCCGCTACCGCGACCTGTAGGGCTATCGGCGGCGCGAGGCCGTGACAGTGAACTTCGGGCCCCGGG
>CALRWH020000024.1:0-21861 GCA_943371805.1 Pseudomonas synxantha
CCGAATAGGTTTCGAGTCGTTCGAGGGTTGCTGCGATGTCGAGCACGCTTTTCACGCCCGCCGATACAACCGTGATGGGGGTGACGGCCAGCGTCGATAGGTCCGCCGACTCGTCGAACGTCTCGCTCGCGCCGCGATGGACGCCCCCCAGGCCCCCTGTCGCGAAGACGCGGATTCCGGCTTTCGCGGCCAAGTGGGCCGTCGCGGCAACAGTCGTCGCACCGCTTGCGCCTCGAGCAGCGAGAATCGGCAGATCGCGAACGCTCGCTTTTGCGAGGTCGTCGTCCGCGATGCGGCGCACGCCCTCGACGTCGAGGCCGATGCGCGGAACGCCGTCGAGCACGGCGATCGTCGCGGGCGTGACCCCCTGTTCGCGCAGAATGCTCTCGAACTCGATCGCGGCTGCGTGATTGCGGGGCCGCGGCAAACCGTGGCTGATGATGGTCGACTCGAGGGCGACGACGGGGCGGCCAGCGGCAAGCGCGGCCGCCACCTCATCTGAAAGGTGCAGAGCGGAGTTCACCGCCCCAGGCTACCGGGCGCCGAGTCGCCGGCGCGCGCCACGCGCGAGGCCGAGCAGTGCCCCCGCGAGCAGTAGCAGCGCGCCCGCGACGAACACGAGCGGAGTCACGGCCATCGATGCGCCGGTTGCGGCGAGCTCTCCGTCACGCATGGCTCCGCCGTCCGTCGGGGCGTCCGTCGGGGCGCCCGTCGGGACGTCCGTTGGTTCGTCCGCTGGGTCGAGCCCGACCCACGCGAAGCCCGATGAGCCAGCCGGAACATCCACCTGGGCCTGGGCGTCGTTCGGCGCGCCTTCTGAGTCGTAGGTGACGTCGTTACCCGTTGGGGGCACGACCTCGACGTTCCATTGACCGGGGTTATCGAGGTTTTGAATGATGTACCCGTCAATGTCGGTGAGGTAGTCGCCCGCAGCCATGAGCAGCGTGCCCGCAGCGGCAAAGCCCGCTGGGGCCGCGTCGACCACAGCAGCCAACCGCACGGTCACGCCGCTGGCCGGAGGCTCACCGACTTCGGCTGAACCGTCACGGTCGAGGTCGTACCACACGTAGACAGCGATCTTCTGCTTGTCTGCTTCAGGGCCGTAACCGGCCGGCGGCTTTGCGCCCCGAGGCGCGGCAGGGAGATCGTCGAAAGCCTTGGGGAGGTTGTCAGGGTCGAGCTTTGCGAAGTCCTTGATGCTGAGCAGCTCTTTGATGGCCGCGTCGTCAATCGACTCCTGCTCATCGAGGTCGGCGAGAATGTCTTTCTTGGCCTGAAGCAGGTCTGTGGGAGAGAGCCCGGGCGGCAGCGCGTTCACCTGAACATCGAAGAACTGCTTCGGCGACATCCGTGCGCACAGCCCGGAGAAGATGCCGGACCCCATGTAGATCGCCTGAGCGTTGGGCTCAGTCCAGTTGAGGCCGTCGCCGCCGCGGACGGGCGGGATGATGTCTCCCCAGTCCTTCTGATTAGCGGGGTAGTCGACGCCGGGCGTGAAGATCTTGTACGTCGTGCCCCCGAACGCATACGACTCGTCGTGGCCGGGGTGGCGCGCTGGGGTGAAGGCCGCGTTCGAGCTCACCGTGATCATGCGATACGGGTTCGTGACGGAATTCGTTCGGTGGCAGATCGTCACCTTGTCGTTCTTGTCGGCCGGGGCACTCACGGCGATCTGCGCAACGCCCCCACTCATGATGAGCGCCATCACCAGGGTCGCCATGGCGGCGGCTCCAAGACGGCGTGACGTCACACGCGGCGAGCGACGAGTCGACTGCATCAAGAACTCCAGGTACGCAGAGGGTGCGGCAAATGCCAGCGTCAGCCAAGCAGGTGACCCTCGGTCGGGCCACGCTGGTGACCAGGAACCATTCGCTTTCCGTAAACGAAGTGGGTTCAGGTAACTCGGACGGGGGGAATCTGTACACGATCGGGGCCGATGGCCATCGCAATATGCTGAAGGCGTGACAGCACCGAAGGTCCGGCAGTCGAGAACACCGGTCGACCGCGTGCTCGATGCCCTCGAAGCCGAAGCAATGTGGGCGATCCGTGAGGCAGCTGGCGCATTCGAACGTCCGGTGTTGCTGTACAGCATCGGCAAAGACTCGACAGTGCTCCTGCACCTGGCGGCGAAAGCGTTCGCTCCGGCGAGCATCCCGTTTCCGGTCATGCACATCGACACGACGTTCAAGTTTCGCGAGATGATCGCGTTTCGCGACCGGCGTGCCGCCGAGCTCGGACTCGACCTGCGTGTCGTCACCAACCACGAGGCTGTCGCTCAAGGAGTGACCCCGTTTCGCGAGGGCGCCGACGAGTACACCCGGCTGATGAAGACGGTCGCGCTGCGTCGCGGGCTCGACGAAGGCGGCTTCGACATTGCTCTGGGTGGCGCCCGCCGCGATGAAGAGCGCTCACGCGCGAAAGAGCGCATGTTCTCGGTACGAGAACGAGGGCACGTCTGGGATCCGGCGGCACAAAGGCCGGAGTTCTGGACGACCGTTAACTCCTCACTGACACCGGGACAGACGCTGCGCGCCTTTCCTCTCTCGAACTGGACCGAGCTCGACGTGTGGCGCTACATCCATCGCGAAGGCCTCGATGTTGTTCCCCTCTACTTCACGGCCGAACGGCCGACCGTCGAACGATTGGGCCAGCTCATCGTCATCGACGACGATCGTTACCCGGTTGAGCCGGGCGAGGTCGTACCCCGGCGTGTGCGTTTTCGCACGCTCGGTTGCTACCCGCTCACCGCGGGTGATGAGTCAGAAGCTGCGACCGTGGCCGACATTGTCGCGGAACTCGAATCGAACCGACGGTCGGAGCGGGCTGGCCGCCTGATCGACGGTTCGGGGTCGTCGTCGATGGAAGCCAAGAAGGTCGAGGGGTATTTCTAGTGACCGAGACCTCCGCCCTAGTTCGCGCCGTGATCTGCGGTGCCGTCGACGATGGCAAGTCAACTCTGCTCGGCCGGCTACTCGTCGAAACTGAGAGCGTGCCTCTCGATGAGCTCGAATCGGTGTCGACCGACGGCATCGTTGACTTTGCCTTGCTCACTGACGGCCTCGCATCTGAACGCGCACAAGGAATCACGATCGATGTTGCGCATCGGCAGCTCAGCTTGCCCGACGGGCGGCGTGTGCTCATGGCAGATAGCCCTGGTCACGAGCAATACACGCGCAACATGGCCGTTGCAGCATCGCTCGCCGACGTTGCGGTGCTCGTGATCGACGGTGAGCGGGGCATCCGTCGGCAGTCGTATCGCCATGCAGCCATTTGTGCGCTCATGGGAGTCACCCACGTGATCGTGGCCGTCACCAAGATCGATGCGCTCGCCGACCCGCAGTCGCGGTTCGCTGAGTTGAAACAAGAGGCCGGCCCGCGGCTCGCGGCCCACGGTTTCGCGTCGGTCGAGTGGATACCCACGAGCGGCTATCGCGGCGACAACGTGACGCACGCCTCGACACTCACCCCGTGGCACTCGGGCATGACCGTGGTGGATGCTCTCGCGGCCCCCATCGCCATCGCCGAGTCGCCCGGCTCTGCCCCCCTGCGGCTCACCGTTCAAACGGTCATGCGCGAGCAGGGGCAGCGCTGGTACGCGGGTCGGATCGCTCGCGGGTCGCTCAAGCCAGGCGACGCGGTTCGCGTCGCCCGCACAAGCACCCCGGCCGAGGTCGCCGAGGTGCGAATCGGTGACGAGCCCGTGCTGGCCGTGGCCGGGCAGTCGATCGCCGTTCGGCTCGACCGCGAGATCGACCTCAGTCGTGGTGACGTGCTCGTCGCCGCAGACGATCCAGCCGAACCACAGCGGGTCTGGTTGGCCGACATGGTGTGGCTCGACGCGCAACCGCTCGAGCTGGGGCGCGGATACCTGCTCCGCAGTGGCGCAAGCGAGACTCCCGCCCGCGTTGACTTCGTGCGCTCGGTCGTCGACCTCGACTCGGGAGACGAGCTCGGTGGTCGCGTGCTGGTCATGAACGACCTCGGCCGCGTCGAGCTCGTTCTCGATCGACCGCTGCTGCTCGACCCGTACACCGATTCGCGGCACACGGGTGGGCTCGTGCTTGTCGACCGCGCGACCGCGCGCACTGTCGCTGCCGCGATGGTCGTGGTGCCCGTCGAACGCGAAAGCGAAGTCACGCGCCACGCCTTTGCGATCAACCGATCGCGCCGTGAAGAACTCAATGGCGTGCGCGGCGTCGTGGTGTGGCTTACCGGCCTACCCGGCAGCGGCAAGAGCACGATCGCTGATGACGTCGAGAGGCGTCTTTTCGAGCAAGGCGTCCGCAGCTTCACTCTCGACGGTGACACCGTCCGCTCGACGCTCAGCGAAGACCTCGGGTTCACGCCTGACGACCGTCGCGAGAACGTGCGTCGCGTGGCGCGGGTTGCCGAACTCATGCTCGACGCGGGCCTGGTCGTGATCGTGTCCCTCGTGTCACCTTTCCGCGCCGATCGCGACCTCGCCCGCGAACGATTTGCCGCCGACGACTTCATCGAGGTGTTTGTCGACACTCCCCTCGAGGTCTGTGAGCAGCGCGACCCCAAGGGTCTCTACGCGCGCGCGCGCGCGGCTTCCTCGTCACAGATGACGGGCGTAGGCCAAGGGTACGAAGAGCCCGAAAGCCCCGACCTGCACCTCGATGGCACCGCACCCATTGATCAGTCAGTCACGCTCATCCTCGAGCGCATCACGAGCCGCCGCTTGCGCTAAGTCATCGGCTGCCCGCCGCTCGACCTGGTGACGACGGATGCCCACGACCAGCGGCACGGAGCATGCCACGGCCGCGACACCAACCGCGATCAGCACAACGGCCACGGGCGCCGACAAAGCAACAGCGAGTTGCCGCACGTTGAGCAACACGATCACCGTGCCCGTCACCAGCCCCAGGATGCGCTGAGGCGCGACGCTCACGAGCTTCGCGGCGACGGGAGCGGCAATCACGCCGCCAATGAGCAGCGCGAGCACGGCATCCCACGGAATGCTCGCAACCCCAATGCCGAACAGAAAGCCGCTGCTCGCGGCAATCGCCACCACGATCTCGGCCGTGTTGGCGGTTCCAATGGCTTTTCGAGGCGAGAGGGCGTTCGACGCGGTCAACGTCGTCGTGACGATGGGCCCCCAACCGCCACCGCCCGTTGCGTCGACGAATCCCCCGGCGAAGCCAAGAGGCATCAGCCATCGAGCTCGCGCCCGCCGAGTGGCTCCGAGAATGGCTGTGCGGCTGAAACGCACGAGAATGACGATGCCGAGAGAGAGCAACAGTGCAGCGGTCCACGGCGACGCCGCCGTGAGGTCGATCGACGAGAGCAGCAGCGCGCCGATAAACGCCCCGATACCACCCGGCAGAGCCACCTTCAGCAGGGCCGCTCGGTCAACGTTCCCGTACCTCACGTGAAAGGAACCGCTCGCAATTGAGGTGCCGATCTCAGTGAGGTGTACGACCGCCGAGGAGACGGCGGGGCTGTAACCGATGACGAGAAGCATCGTCGTCGAGGTGATGCCAAAGGCCATGCCGATGGCGCCGTCGATCAACTGGGCGACAAAGCCCACGACGCCGATGAGCAATAAGGTCACAGTTCTTCACGCCGGCCGTGCTCGGCTACCAGTGCATCGTAGAGTGCATACTCCTCAGGGCGGGCAAGCCTGAGCATCTCGCGCGACCGGGCACTGAGCGGCGGCACCGGCGTTGCCGGGGCTCTCCGCCGCGCGAATATCTCGCGAGCGCGTTCACGAACGAGGTCGCTTGACTCCGGAAACAGCTCGTCAATATGGTCGCTCAGCTCGCTCATGGGGCGCACGAACCAGAACCGATCACGCATCGCCGTGAACTGCTCAGCTGTACCGAGGTACCAATGGTGGTCATGCTTGAGACTGCTGACCGCGTCAAGCGCAAAGTTCGCAGCGCTACGTTCAGCTTCATCAGAGGATCCGAGTGCCTCGAAGAGTGCATCCGGCTGACGAAACCAGGTAAACGCCACGGCTTCGCCCGGAGACCAAAGCCTGGTTCCCACAGGGGCGTCAGGGCGACCTTGGCGCAAACGCGTCACGAACGCGTTCGCATATCGACGGTCAGGGTCGCGAAAGATGACCGCGAACGAACGCGCAGCATCGTCATCGGCGAGCCAAGGCTCACGAGACTCCGCGGGACTCAGGAGGGTCGGAAGCTCTTCGAGGTCCGCGCCACTGAGCTGAGCCCGGAGCGCCGTGAGGAGGCGGCGGATGCTCGTGCCCCCGGTTTCGCTGATCTGGAGGATGCTCCGGCGAGCCCCCATCACGACTCCGGGTTGATGACGGCTCGCACGTGTATGCCGATCACCTTGGCGAGTTCAATGGCTCCGGGCGCTTGAATCCAGGCGTCGGCTAGCTCATCAAAGCGTTCTGTGCGAATAGCGGCCGCTGCGGCGCTCGCACGGCTGACGCGGCCAGCGTTCTGCACCCCGCCGTTACCGCCGTACTGGTGCGTCACCTGGAACATTGCCTCGATACCCGCCGCACTTGTGGGCATCGGGATGCCATCGAGTCCGACGAAACGCCTCACAACGAGTGTTCGTGCAGACAGTTCTGCCGGATCCTTACTGCGCAAGATCTCGGTCGGGAAGTAGACGACCGGCAACCCGAAGCTGCCGACTACAGACGTGATGTGGGCGTAGTTGTCGCGCCAGAAGTTGGCCGCCTGCCAAGGCTCGACCGTGACGCCGCGTACCGACTCGGAGCCCATAAACGACGCCATCGAATGGAGAGGGTTACGGGTCAGCACGACGACGCGCGTATCCCAATCAGCGTTGAACTCTGGGGCGACACGGTGCATGTAGCCAGGGTTCTTTGAGCCATCGATGAGGCTGTGGTGTTTCGTTCGACCCAGCAACCGCGTGTAGAGATCTGTGGTCGACAGCGTGGAGAGTTCGGTGACCTGCTCGTCGTTCCAGTACGGACACGTCTCGCCGGCGAGTCGACAGCGATGGCAGAACGCTTGACCTGCGTGGCCCCCGTAGTAAAGGAGGTTCTGAGGCATGCGGTCGATTTCACCGATGTAGGTGTTCGGGCTCAACGCGTTGATGAAGTTGCCGAACGCCGTCGATCCACTGAAGGGCACGCCGACAGAGAAGGTGATTCGAGGGGCATTGCCTAGGCGGGAACGGGTCATGAGCGATCTCCTCGGGTCGGATCTAGAAGTAACGCTGGCGCCGCACGGCACCGGCGAGTCGAAGGATCGGCACAATGTGGCGCAGGCCGTAGTAGCTCACGTACCCTTGCCGCCAGGCGTTGAGCGGCATCGTGGCCACCTCGCGCGCCGTCGCGAGCGGGCGAAGAATCGATCGAAGCCTGACGCGCCAGACCGACCGCCGCATGTCGACGAGGGCGGTACGCCACGGGTCGGTGAAACCCGACTCCCACAGAATTGCGCCAAGCACCTCTACCTCCGGTCGCGTCGGCCGCGATAGCAGGCGTGTGAGCCTCGGCCGCGTCGCCGCCCACAATTCGTCAGGAGCGCAGTGCAGCAAGATTCGCGACTGCTCGATAGCCCTCAGCAACGCGTCTTGCATCGCGGTGTGTGCGGCCGCATCGTCATACTGCTTCTTGCGCGAAAGCACATACTCCCAAATCTCGGGCACGAACAGTGCCGCCTGAGAAGCCGCATCGACATCGGGCAGAACCAATCCCTCCATGCGGCCGCGATCAACCTTGAACGGGTTTCGACGCGTGCGAGCACCAAGGTACATTCCCTCAACCGTCGCGCTCGAGCCAATCAGGCTCGCAAGCTCACGCACCATGACCTGAATCGAGCCGTTCCAGCCAACGTCAACGAGCACCACTCGATCATGATCACGCAGGCCCAACTCATCGACAACCTGTTCGCTGAGGGGGTGCTCCCGAGCCGGGAGCGCTTGCAAACGCGCCCACACGAAGTCGGCATACTCGCTCGCCGACATGTTCGAGGCAAGCAGGTCGGAACTCGAATCGCCGAGCAGGCGCAGTAGCTCCGTCGCACCATTGCGGCCTTCGCCGAAGCGCATGAGCTCTCGGAGACTGTGCGCGTAATTTCCGGGCATTCGAGACACCGCATCGATGACCGCGCGAAACACTGCTGTGCGATTGAGGTCGGGCACGAAGCGAAGGTTCGGTGGCGGCTCGATACCGAGCGCGGGCAACGCCGCTTCAATCAATCGCGCTTCTGATGAAACCGCCACAAAGAGCGTTTCAGGCTGCAGCGCGGCACGCACCGCGACCTCATCGACGAACAGCATGAACGGTGGAGCAAACAGGCTGCCAATGCGACCCGCGTCAAAAAGATGAGCATTCACGCGAACAAAACGACGACGGATTACCGCCCGGGCAGCACGCTGTTGGGCGGCGAGCCGGCGCTCGCCAACGCGGCGCGCGACACTTCGTTTCCGATGGTGCATCGAATGGTAGAGGATCGCTTGCGACCCCTCCGCGACTGGCGAGCGGTAGTCAGACTGGCGATCGTCGCCAAGGTGGATGTTCGACCGAAGGTCAAACTCATCGAACACTTCGTTAGCCGCAATCGCGCGGAAGGCTCTGCCCGACCATTTGCCTCGACCGAGTTCACTCGATGTCGTTCCGCCGTCGAAGAGATCGATGCCGAGTTGCTTCAGCAGCTTCTCGACGTGCGTTGATGAGAGGTACATATCGGAGATGAAGTAAACGCGCAGGCCGTGACGATTACGGGCCTCAGCAAGTTCTTTCACGAGGGCTGTGTTCGCTCGAACATGACGAAGTTCGGTCTTCAGTTCAAGTGCGATGAGCTGACCAACAGCTTTCGCCCGACTCTCCGCGGCCAGGCTCTTTCCATACTTGCGTGCTACTAGGTCAAGGATGAGTGCGAACCACGGTTCGATCGCCACTTCGGCGTCTCGCTCACGATCGCGTCGGCTTGTCAGCTCGCGGTGAAGGAGAGTGCGAGCGTAATGACGGTATGACGTGAGTTCGCGGGCTGTGATGGTCGGCGAGACAAGGCGGCGTACGAGAGGCAACCAGCTCGCGGAAACCTCGGCGAACTGCAACGATTCGGGCCAGGTATCTCGCAGGACAACCGTGTCAAAAACGTCAACGGTAAGTGAGCGGATGCGTCGGTTACCCGGTCGCGCAGACTGCGTCACGATGGCGTCGATACGATGCCCGATCGACTTCATTTCGCACTCCTGGTGTTGGCTTCGAAACGAACCCCCGATAGAGGGTACACAACGATGAAGCCCCCCGCCGATGGCGGGGGGCTCGTGGCGCGCCCGGAGAGACTCGAACTCCCAACCTTCTGATCCGTAGTCAGATGCTCTATCCATTGAGCTACGGGCGCAGGTCGCGCTGAGCGCGAACAGAGCAAGCCTATCAGTCGTGAACTGCGGCTCGCTTCGCGGAGACGGCGGGATTTGAACCCGCGGTCCCCTTCCGGGGACTCCACCTTAGCAGGGTGGTGCACTAGGCCGAACTATGCGACGTCTCCTAGTAGAGCGTGGTCAACTATACCGGCCGCAACGGGCCGCCAAGCACGGTCTAGTTGGAGACCGAACAGGTGCGGTCTGCCGCCGTCTGCCCCTGAACGCCCGGAAGAACCGCTGCCGGCTCGCTCGGAGCCACCGGTTCGAGAGTCGGCTCGACCTCGGGAACGATCTTTCCGTTTTTGGGCGGCTGGGTCTCTTCTGGCTCCGGAGCGGTAGTGGGGTCGGTCGTGGGTGCGTTCGGATCGAGAGTCGAACCGATGCCCGTGTTGCCCTCTTCGAGAGTAAATCGCTCATCGGCGCGGATGCGCTCAAACAGTGCCGTTGCCGCCGACGTGATCGGCTGCACCTTGCCGGCGTAGACGCCCGTACCTCCGGTTCGACCCGGGTACTGAACGAAAGTGATGTTCTCGGTCGGCACCTTTCGCAAGGCTTGCGCCATCGAAACCATGGTGTCGAGGCTTGCGACGCTGCTCGAGAGCTGCATCGACGACGTGGCAACTTGAGCAATGCCGTAGAGCTTGGTGAAGTCGGTGAGCACGCCCTCGTTCTGCACCTTTCTCATGAGCGACGACAAATAGACCTGTTGATTGCTGATTCGACCGAGGTCACTACCGTCGCCAACGCCGTACCGTGTACGCAAGAAAGCAAGAGCGCTGCCGCCTTCGAGTGACCAGGTACCAGCACTCGGCAGATCAAGCCCCGTGTAGGGATCTTTGATCGGGCCATCGATACACACTTCGACGCCGCCCACGGCTGTCGAGAGCTGGGCAACTCCGTTGAACGAGATGGCACCCGCGTACGGAATCGACAGACCGGAGAGGGCCTCGACGGTCAGGACCACACAGTTGAGACCACCGTACGACCACGCGACATTGATCGGCTGGGCAGACATCGCGAACGATGAACCCTCGCCGTCAGGGTCGGGGCACGACGGAATCGGAACGACGAGGTCACGCGGAATGCTGACGGCAACAGCAGACTGCTGGTCTTCAGCGACGTGAATCAGAATGTTGACGTCGTTGAGGGTGGCGCCACCGCGCTGGCGGCTGTCATCTTGGCCGGGCTCGTTGTCGATGCCTACGAGGAGAACGTTAAAGCCGCCCTCCCACTCACCGACCGTGGGAATGACGCGCTCTTCTTGACCCTCAAGCACCTCGAGTTCGACAACGTCGATGTTTGAGTTGATCTGGGCGAGAGTGATCGCCCCGACCGAGACCGTGCTGACAAGCACAACCGCCAGAGACGCCGCGAGGGTCGCGAAGATCGTCTTCCACGCTCGCGAACGCCGCAGGCGGCCATGCCGCACGTGGGCGGTCGGCAACGAGCGGCTTCCGCGATCACGCACCGGTTCACTCATGATGTCCCCCTGGGCATCGCTAGAACTGTGACGAGCGGAGGGCGTGGGATTCGAACCCACGAGACATTGCTGCCCACCAGTTTTCAAGACTGGCTCCATCGGCCGCTCGGACAGCCCTCCTTGGATATCAGTCTTTCATGCTAGCCGACCTGCCCGCAGAACCCCTGATCGAGGCGGCTATGCATCTCCTCCGAGTGAGGAGATCGGCCCTTAGAGTCTCGCGAGAGCTTGCGCCAGACCGTCATCGGTGTCACGCGCGGTGACCTCAGACGCTGCCGCGACGACCTCTTCAGGGGCTTGCCCCATTGCGATTCCCCGACCACCGTGGGCGACCGCCCACCCCAGCATTTCAATGTCGTTGCGGCCGTCGCCCACCGTCACGACGTGCTCGCCTGCGATACCCAGAGCATCCCGAACCCGCTCGAGGGCCGTCGACTTGTTGACGCCGTCGGGGGCGATGTCGAGCCAGGCCGTCCAGCCGACGTTGTAGCTCACCTGGTGCAAACCCATGAGTTCGACAACGGCGAGAAACTCTTCCATCGCATGGCCGGGCGAGATCACGACAACCCGGGAGGCGGGCTCGCTGCACAGTTGCTCGAAGGGGACCTCGTGGCTGACCGCCCCGAGTGCGCCATCAGGAAACCAGCCCGTGTAGCGGTAGACGCCGGTCTCATCTTCGACGGCGTAATTGGCCTGCGTCAGGTGCGGCCGGATGCGCGTGAGAACCTCGGTCGGATCAAAGGTTTCGACGTGGTGACGTCGGTAGCCCATGGGAGCCTCAGGGTCGCGCTTGAGCAGAATCGCGCCGTTCGACGCCACGACATAGGCGGGCGTGATGTCGAGTCGGTCAAGCACGGGCAACGTCATCGCGACCGAACGACCCGTCGCGAGCATGACCTCGTGTCCGGCGTCGCGCAGCCGGTGCACTTGCTCGAGCGCAGCAACCGGCAACGTGCCGTCTTCGTGCAACACCGTGCCGTCGATGTCGAGGGCGATGAGCAAGCGCGGGTCGGCGGTCATGCCACGGGCTCCAGAACCTCGAGGCCGCGCAAGTACGGGCGCAACGGTTCGGGCACAACCACCGAGCCATCGGAGCGCTGGTGCGTTTCGAGCAAGGCCACGAGCCAGCGGGTCGTGGCGAGCGTGCCGTTGAGTGTCGCGACAGGAGCCGTCTTGCCGCTCTCGCCTCGGTAGCGAATGTCGAGGCGGCGCGACTGATACGTCGTGCAGTTGCTCGTGCTCGTGAGCTCGCGGTAGGCGCCTTGCGTCGGCACCCAGGCTTCGACGTCAAACTTGCGTGCAGCGCTGGAGCCGAGGTCACCGGCCGCGGTGTCGATAACGCGATACGCAAGGCCGAGTGAGCGCAGCATCCCCTCTTGCATCGCCAACAGCCGCTCGTGTTCTGCTTCGGCGTGGGCCGGGTCGATATAGCTGAACATCTCGAGCTTCTGAAACTGGTGAACCCGAATGATCCCCTTGGTGTCTTTGCCATAGCTGCCTGCTTCGCGGCGGTAGCAGGTTGACCATCCGGCATAGCGCACGGGGCCGTTCGACACGTCGATGATCTCGTCGGCGTGATAGCCCGCGAGGGCCACCTCACTCGTGCCCGTGAGATAGAGCTCGTCGGCCGGTAAGTAGTAGATCTCGTCGGCGTGCGCGCCGAGAAAGCCCGTGCCGCTCATGACCTCGGGCTTGACGAGCGTGGGAGTGATGAGCGGCGTGAACCCCGCGTCGAGCGCGGTGTCGAGCGCATAGGTCATGAGCGCGAGCTCCAAGCGGGCACCCACACCCTTCAAGAAGTAGAAGCGTGAACCCGAGACTTTGACGCCGCGCGGCATGTCAATGGCGTCGAGCAGTTCCCCGATGGCGAGGTGGTCGCGTGGCTCGAAGTCGAACGTGGGCTTCTCGCCCACTTCGCGCAGCGTGACGAAGTCGTCTTCGCCTCCCTCGGGCACGCCCTCGATGATGACGTTCTGGATGCTGCCCACAACCCGCGCGAATCGCTCTTCGGCCTCACCCGCCACGAGTTGCGCCGCTTTCACGTCGGCGGCGAGCTGCTGCGCTTGGTGCACAAGCGCCGCTTTCTCGTCTTTCGGCGCCGCCGCAACGAGCTTGCCGAAGGCATTCTGCTCGGCCCGAAGGGCCTCGAAAGCGGTAATCGCGTCGCGCCGCTCACGGTCGGCAGCGATGGCCTCGTCGACGAGCTCGACGCTCGCGCGCCGCGCCTGCTGTGAGCGTCGAACGAGGTCAGGGTCATCACGCAGCAACTGGGGGTCGATCACGCTTCTAGTCTGGCACGCACGGGTTAACACAAGCCCCCCCGTGCCTCATGGGTCGATGCTCTACTCTGACCGCATGAGCACCCCGGGGGCTGCCGACGTCGATTTGCCCGCCGCGGCCGACCGCGGCCGCGTGGCAATCATCGCCAACCCCACCAAGGTCGACATGGCGGCGCTGCGCGCGGCTATGGCCGACGCCGAATCCGCCGCCGGATGGCAGCCATCGTTGTGGCTCGAGACGACCGTGGCAGACCCGGGTCAAGGGCGTGCGCGCGAGGCCATAAAGGAGCGAGTTACCGCGGTGCTCGCGGCGGGCGGCGACGGCACCGTGCGGGCTGTTGCCGAAGGGATGCTCGGCTCGGGCATCCCCCTCGTGCTATTGCCGGCCGGCACCGGCAACTTGCTCGCCCGCAACCTCGGGCTCTCACTCGGCAAGATCAGCGACGCTCTCTCGACCGCGCTCTCAGGGGTCGACCACGCGATCGACGTCGGCATCGCCGAGCTCACGCGCGACGACGGTCGCATCGAGCGACACGCCTTCGTCGTCATGATCGGTATTGGGCTCGACGCAAAAATGATCGCCGCGACCAACCCAGAGCTGAAGCGGCGCGTCGGGTGGCTCGCCTATATCGAGGCGACCGCGCGCATCGTGCGCGACGTCGATGCGGTGCGCGTGCACTACTCGCTCGATGGCGCGCCCGAGCGCTCGACCACCGTGCACACCCTGTTGATCGGCAACTGTGGTGCGTTGCCCGGCGGGGTGCTTCTCTTGCCCGACGCGCAAATCGACGACGGGCTTCTCGACGTTGTCGCCATGCGCCCCAAGAACCTGTGGGGGTGGATGCGCGTGAGCTACGCCGTGGTCTGGGAGAACGGCGTCTTGCAAAAGAGCAAGATCGGCCAGCGGATCCTCGCCGCCGACAAGCGCGTTCGCGCCTTGCGCTATTTTCAGGGCCGCCGGATGACGCTCGCGTTCGATCGGCCAGAAGAGTTCGAGATCGACGGCGAAGAGATGGGCCTCGTGACACGGCTTGACGTGCGCGTTGCGCCCGCCTCGCTCATCGTGCGCGTGCCGCGCCACTAGTCGTCACCGCTCGTGTGCATGAAATTGGGGCGTTCGACGTAGATCGAGGTGAGGGGCAAGCGCCCCCGATCACGAAGAGAACGGAACCCAACATGACCACTCAGCCTCGCAAGCGTCGCCGCGGCATCATTGCGGCCGGCATCACGTCGGGCGTTGTCGCACTGACGCTGGGCGGCATCGGCGTCGGCATGGCCCAGGCCGGCGTCGAGTTGCCGTTCGGCCCGGCCATCGGGTCGGGCGGAACGTTCGACCTGAACGGCAACCCGGTACCCGAGTCAGAACTGCAGACAGAACTGGGTGAGCTCGAGTACTCGGGTGAGGTCTCGGTTGACGACATTCCAGCGGGCGAGTCGGTGCTCGAAGGCTCGTTCAACGAATAACAGCTGAACACCATCGCCGTCATGAGAACGCACGATCGCTCACGCTCAGAGTTCGAGCGGTTCTTTGCTACTCACAAAGATGCGTGCTTCCGAGCCCTGTGTGCCACCGTCTCCCCCCTCGACGAAGCCGACGACCTCACGTCAGAAGGCTTTGCTCGAGCGTGGGAGCGGTGGCCAGAGGTGCGCGAGCACCCCTCACCCGCCGCGTGGGTCGTGCGCACGGCTCTGAACCTGCACCGCGACCGTTGGCGTCGCGAGGGCAATCCGCGGCGCCACCTGTTTCTCGTGCCCGACGAACACCACGATCGCGAGTCGCTCGTCGACCCGGCGCTGCTCGCGGCCCTTCGGGCGTTGCCCGAGCAACAACGTGCCGTCATCGTTCACCGCGTGCTCCTCGACCTGTCGACCGAACAGACAGCAATCGAACTGGGCATCGCCGCGGGAACCGTCGGCACCCACCTCAAACGCGCGCTCACCGCTCTGCGCATTCACCTTGACGACCAGTCCACTGCCACGGAGGCCGCATCATGACCGAGCTCGACGACCTGACCGACGACGACGTCGCTCGGTTGAGCAGTGCCCTTCGCGCACAGCTTGAGCCCCTGCGGCACACGCGGCCGACTCCGGCGACGGATGCTGTGGCCGACGATCTGGCGCAGCGCCGCATCCGTCGCCTGCGTGCCGGTGCGATCGCGGCCATCGCTGCCGTGGCGGCGGGAGCCCTCGCCGTGTCACTGACGATGGGATCGCCGGCCGATGCCGCGTGGGCCGCCGACCCCTCTCCCGTGACCGACGAGCTCATTGACGACGTGTCGAGCGCCTGCGCCGCCGCCCTCAACCCTGGCTCGCTCGAGCAGTCAGGCTCGGCGACCGCAACGGAGACACCGACCGTCGAGAGTCTCGGCACGGCGCCCACGTCGACCGATGGAATGCTCGCGCCGCCGACAGAGCTTCCTGACCTCGTCGCCATCGACGTGCGAGGCGACGGCGGGTTCGCGGTGTTTTCCACCGGCGACATCGGTGCTCTGTCGACCTCGGTGTTCTGCGTGGTGTCGCTCGATGGCGAAACGTCGGTGACATCACTCTCGAGCGAGGTCGGGCCGGCGACGCCCGGCTCAGCCGGAGTGAGCCTTGCGTCGGGCACCACGATTGCGGGCCAGGCGGGTTCGTCGACCCTCACCGGCACTCTCGTCGAGGGAGCAGCCTCGGTCGAGGTGGTCATCGATGGTTTGCCGACCGCACGCGCATCGATCGTCGACTCGCGGTATGCGATCTGGTGGCCAAGCACGACCGGTGCTCTCGTGCGCCAGCTCGACGCAACGGGTCAGGTGCTTGCCGAAACCCCCGTGGGCTGACGCGCCTAGCGCGTGTCGGGCTCGCCGTTGAGGATCGCGCGCAGCCAGTCGCGGGCGTCGGTAAAGACGTCGTCGCCGTATTGCGACACGACCTCGATCTGGCGCGCATCTGCCCGGGGGTACGACCCCAAAAAGATGACGCTGGGGCTGAACCGACGAAGGCCGAGCAGTGCGTCGGCAACGCGCTCGTCGTGAACGTGCCCATCGAGGTCGATGACGAAGCGGTAGCGGCCGAGAGCGTCGCCGATAGGCCGCGACTCGATGAGGCTCATGTTGACGCCGCGCGTCGCGAACTGCTCGAGCATTTCGAGCAAGCGGCCAGGAGCGTCGTCGGGCAGCTCAGCGATGACACTCGTCTTGTCGGCGCCCGTGCGCGCGGGCAGCTCACGGCTTCGGCTCACGAGCACGAAGCGCGTGACGGCGTGCGGGTTGTCGCCGATGAGGTCGCCGAGTACGACGAGATCGTGGTGCTCAGTGATGCCGGGAGGAGCAACCGCTGCTTGGGCGGGCGAACCCGGCTCGAGCAACGACGTGGCGGCAGCAACGTTTGAGGCGGCCGGAATGTGCCCGTGGGTCGGCAGCGTGCGCTCGAGCCAGCCGCGGCACTGGGCATACGCAACGGGATGCGCGGCCACCACCTGCACGTCATCCAGGGTGACTCCGGGCCGGGCCACGAGCACGAAGTTCACGGCGACCAAGTATTCGCCCACGATGCGCAGGCCCGGAATCGTCGCGAGTGCATCTTGCGTGGCACTCACTCCGCCCTCGACCGAGTTCTCGACCGCGATCATGGCGCCGACGCTACGGCCCGAGACCACGTCGTCGAGGGCTTCACCCACATTGCTCACGCTGCGCCACTCGGCACCGACGGCCTCGGGCACTTGCCCGAGCGCCTGCCACGTAAACGTGCCGGCCGGGCCCAGGTAGCTGTAGGTCGGCGCGGTGGCGGGCGGCTGATTCATGCTCGGCAGTCTATTGCCGCGCATCCGCCCGCTCCTTCGCGGGTGTCGGTGGTTGGATGGCCTCATGAGCCGCGCCGCCACCCCCGCCCAGCCCGCCGACATGGTTGACCTCTCTGCCTTGCTGGCGGCGTATGCCGATCGGGTGCCCGATCTCGACGACCCGGCGCAGCGCGTGGTGTTTGGCACGAGCGGCCACCGCGGGTCGAGCCTCGACGGCGCATTCACCGACACCCACATTGCGGCCATCACGCAGGCGATCGTCGAGTATCGCGCGAGCCAGGGCACGACGGGGCCGGTCTTTGTCGGCGCCGACACGCACGCGCTGAGCGCTCCCGCAATGCAGACGGCGCTCGAAGTGTTGGCCGCGAATGGCGTCACGGCACTCATCGATGCGAACGACGACTTCGTGCCGACCCCCGCGCTCAGCCACGCGATCATTCGCTACAACCGCGACGCGACGGCGAAAGCCGATGGCATCGTCATCACCCCGAGCCACAACCCTCCGCGCGACGGTGGATTCAAGTACAACCCACCGCACGGTGGGCCAGCCGACAGCGATGCGACGAACTGGATCGCCGCGCGCGCGAATGCCCTCATCGCCGAGGGCAACCGCGAGGTGCGCCGACAGACCGCCCTGCTCACCGAGCGCTACGACTACCGCCTGCACTACGTCGCTGATCTCGCGAGCATTCTCGATGTCGACGCCATTCGCGGCAGTGGCCTGCGCATCGGCGCCGACCCGCTGGGCGGCGCGAGCGTCAACTACTGGGCGCTCATCGCCGAGCACTATGGCCTCGACCTCACGGTGGTCAACCCGAGCGTCGACCCGCAGTGGGGCTTCATGACCCTCGATTGGGACGAGAAGATTCGCATGGACCCGTCGAGCCCCAGCGCGATGGCGAGCGTCGTCGCACGACGTCACGACTTCGACCTGCTGACGGGCAACGACGCCGACGCTGACCGCCACGGAATCGTGACGCCCGACGCGGGGCTCATGAACCCCAACCACTACCTCGCAGTCGCGATCGAGTACCTCTACACGCACCGCCCCCACTGGCGCCCCGACGCGGCGATCGGCAAGACCCTCGTGAGCTCGACCATGATCGACCACGTGGCTACGGGCCTCGGCCGTCGGCTGTGGGAAGTGCCCGTGGGCTTCAAGTGGTTCGTGCCCGGACTCATCGACGGCTCGGTCGCGTTCGGCGGAGAAGAGAGTGCGGGCGCAAGTTTCGTGCGCCGCGATGGCAGCGCGTGGACCACCGATAAAGACGGAATCTTGCTCGCCGTGCTGGCATCCGAAATCACGGCCGTCACGGGCCGTACGCCCTCGGCCCTGTATGGCGACCTCACGGAGCGCTTCGGTGCCCCGGTGTATGAGCGGGTGGATGCCGCGGCGAGCCCCGAGCAGAAGGCGAAGCTCGGCAAGCTCACCGGCGCAGCCATCACGGCCACTCACCTCGCGGGCGACCTCATCACCGCTCGTCTGAGCGAAGCGCCCGGCAATGGCGCGGCAGTCGGCGGCGTCAAGGTCGTCACCGATCGTGCGTGGTTCGCCGCGCGCCCGAGCGGCACCGAAAACGTCTACAAGATCTACGCCGAATCGTTTGCGGGCGAGGACCACTTGCGTCAGGTGCAGGCCGAGGCGAAGGAGATCGTCGATGGCGCCCTCGCCTGAGGCTGTCGACCGCGCTGCGCTGTTTGCCGCGTGGGATGCGATCACCCCCGCACAGTTGCGCGCGGCGGGCGGGATGAAGTGGACCCTTTTTCCGAACACGATCGGCGCGTGGGTTGCCGAGAGTGATCTGGGCACCGCTCCCGCCGTCACACGCGCGCTGCACGCCGCGATCGACGGCGGCATGGTCGGCTACCTGCCTCGCGCCGTCGGTTCTGAGATGGGCAAGGCCACCGCCGAGTGGATGCTCGACCGGTTCGAGTGGCGCATCTCAGCGGGTCGCGTGCACCCCGTCGGTGACGTCATCGCGGGACTCGACGCGGCGATCGCGCACTATTCGCGGCCGGAGTCGGCCATCATCGTGCCGACGCCCGCCTACATGCCCTTCTTGACCGTGCCGGCGCGACACGGCCGAGCTGTCATCGAAGTGCCGATGGTGCTCGACGGCGGTCGCGAGACGCTCGACCTCGAGGCGATCGAGCGCGAGCTCGCGGCGGGGGCCGGGCTCGTCGTGCTGTGTAATCCCCTCAACCCGGGAGGGCGCGTGTTTGAGCGGGCCGAGCTCGAGGCGCTCAGCGCGGTCGTCGAGCGGCACGGGGCACGCGTCTTCGCCGACGAAGTGCACGCGCCGATCGTGTTCGGGGGCGCGCGGCATGTTCCCTATGCGAGTGTGAGCGCCGCAGCATCCGCCCACAGCATCACGACCACGAGTGCCTCGAAGGCCTGGAACCTGCCCGGCGCCAAGGCGGCCCAGCTGATCACCACGAACGATGCCGACGAACAGACCTGGCAATCCATCGGCCCCATGGCGAGCCACGGCGCGAGCACACTGGGCGTCATCGCCAACACCGCCGCCTACCGCGAGGGGCGCGAGTGGCTCGACGCGACGATCGCCTACTACGACACCAACCGTCGGCTGCTCGGCGAACTGCTCGCCGACCGCCTCCCCGAGGTCGGCTACCGGATGCCCGAGGGCACGTACATCGCCTGGCTCGACGTCTCGCGGCTCGGCCTCGGCGACGACCCGGCCGCGACGCTGCGCGAGCGCGCCGACCTTGCCGTGACCAACGGTCGCGCGTGTGGTGCCGTGGGGGCCGGGCACATTCGGGTGATCCTCGCGACGCCGCGACCGATCGTCGAGCTGATCGTCGACCGTCTTGTCACGGCGGCGCGCGGCTAACTAGGGCGTTGTGCCGAGTCGCTTCTCGACGAAGCCCTTGTAGATGCGCAGCGACTTCTGTGTCTCGTGCGGAAAAGAGTTGCGAAACAGCACCCCGACGATGCGCATCATTCCGCTGAGGAGAAAGACGTTGCGCTGCTCGATCAACGTTGTGTGAGCATCCACCGCGATAAATCGGGTGTCGCAGATGTTGTGGATGCCCGGCGCTTCGTACACGGCGTTCCAGGTGCCCGGCAGCTCGCTCAGCGCGATCCTCTCGGTCATGACCATCGTGCCGCGCCCGCGTCGATAGGTCAGCCGCGAGCGCCCGCCCGTGGCCGGAGGCGCACCATCGAGCACCTCAACACTCAGCAACTCGGGCTGCCACTCGGGCCACAGCGCCGTGTCGACGTAGAGAGCCGCGACCTGATCGATGGGGCCAGCGACGTTGATGCTGCGCACGTATTCCATGGGCGCACGCTAGCGCGCACCGTCGTGGGGAGCAACGATCGCGCTTAGCCGTCGATGCCCGGGGTGGGCGGCAGGCTGTAGAAGTAGGCGTACGCGCCCGGGTGATCGATCGTGATCGTGTCGTCGAGGTCGCGGAAGTCGCTGTCGAGATTGTGACCGACCATCGCGATCTGTATCTCGCCATCGACCTTGTCGATCGCCGACACGATCTGAATGTGGTCGAGAAATCCGTTGCCGTTCCAGTCGAACACCACGATGTCGCCAATCTTGACCTGATCGCGATCGTCGAGCTCGAGGCGCACTGCGCCGAGCTGGGGGTTCTCGAGCAACCAGGTTTCGAAGGCGGGGGTGTAGATCCAGCTCGAGGTCCACTCGGCGCCCGCGTTGTAATTGTGCCAGTCATCGGTCATGGGCCATCCCCGAGCGAGCAGGGTCTGGCTCACGAAGTTCGCACAGTCACCCCCGACGGGATTGAAGGTTCCGAACTCGGCGAGGTTGTAGTTCTTCCAGTACCGAAACGCATACTCGAGCTGTCGATCAACGCCCGTGCGCACTTCGTAGGTGTAGTCGAATTGTGATGGCAGCGCGATGGACTTGCCGTCGACCACGATCGACAACGGGGCTGAGCCCGCCTCGTAGCTCGCGGCGCGAGGCATGAGAAAGCTCAGAGAGTCATTGCCCCCCTGCAGCTCGGTGACCGAGAGGCCCCCGACCCGCACGTCAGAAACCCTCGACAGGTGCGAGCCCGTGAGGCGTTGGCTCTCCCCGCCCACGAGGGAACCCGAGGCAATCGACATCGCCGCGACCTCGGGGGGCACGGCTGCTTCGCCACGAGCCCGCTCGGTTCTCGCCGCCGCACTCGCAACGGAAGCGGTAATGCCCACGATGAGCGCAACAGCCACGGCAATCGCGCTCGCGACCATCATCCGACGGCGAACGTAGATGGCCGGCGCGAGACGAACGGGTACGGCCGTACCCGAGTTCGCCTCGGCGCCGTCACTCATGATCATCACGATACGTGACCACAACCGCCGAGCAGTGAGCGCTAGGACGAATAATCGGGAGCGGGCGGAAGCCCAAAGAACTCTTCCAACGTGGGGTTTCCGAGGGAGTGCAGCTCGGCAGCGAGCTCAAGCCCGACGTAGCGGTAGTGCCACGGCTCAAACTCGTAGCCCGTGATGGGTGTCGACCCTTCGGAGTAGCGAAGGATGAATCCGAATCGATGCGCGTTCGCCGCGAGCCATTCGCCGGCGGGGGTCGTGGCGAAGCACGGGTCGAGCGAGCACGACGCCGGCGTCGTCCCAATGTCGATGGCGAGCCCTGTCTGGTGCTCGCTGAATCCGGGCCGCGCACTGGTCTGGTCAGCGCCTTCTTGGCCGAGACTTCCGACCCACCCGTTGTAGATGCGCGTTTGCGCCTCGAAGCTTCGGAAGGCGCTCAGCAGGCTGAGCGAGATACCCGCCTCAGATTGCGCCGCGGCGAACATCGCCTCCGACGCAGCACCCACCTCTGCCCGCATGCGCAGATCTTGGATGGCCGAGATGTTGGCCCTCAACAAGTCACTCGGCACGTAGGTGATGGGGTTCATTGGCCGCGTCTTGTTGACGACCACCCAGAGGCTCGTGGGGTCGTCAATCGAGTAGAGCGCGGTGTCGAACGTGGGGGTTGGCGTCGGGGTCG
>CALRWH020000025.1:0-21735 GCA_943371805.1 Pseudomonas synxantha
CGTACCGATCGATCAGGTGCATGATGGCTCGGGCACCCCGCTCGATCCCGAGCGATTCATCGCCGATCTCGCCGCAACGCTCACCGAGGTCGTCAGCGACGAGAACCTCGCCTATGCCATGGGCGCTGCTGGTCGAGAGCGTGCGGAACAGATGTTTTCGTGGGACCGCATTGCCCAGCGCACGACCGAGCTGTATCGCGGCCTGCTCTAGGCTGGAGGCATCATGGCTAGCGTTCTTCAGTTCGACGATGTCTCTCTCACACGTGACGGCAACGCCATCTTGAGCCACATCACGTGGCAGGTGAATTCTGACGAGCGCTGGGTCGTTCTCGGCCCCAACGGCGCGGGCAAAACCACGATGTTGCAGGTCGCCGCGTCGTTCATGCACCCGAGTTCGGGGCGGGCCACGGTGCTCGACGAACAGCTCGGCGCGACCGACGTTTTTGAGTTGCGGCCGCGCATTGGTTTCGCCTCAACGGCACTCGCGCGGCGCATCCCGGGCAACGAACGCACGCTCGATGTCGTCATGACGGCCTCGTACTCGGTCACCGGCCGCTGGAACGAGAACTATGACGAGGTGGATGTTCGCCGCGCCCAGCGCGTGCTTCGCGAGTGGCACCTCGAGGGGTTCGAAGACCGTCTCTTTGGCACCCTGAGCGACGGCGAGCAGAAGCGCGTGCAGATCGCGCGGGCGATCATGACCGACCCTGAGTTGCTGCTTCTGGACGAACCCGCGGCAAGCCTCGACCTCGGCGCGCGCGAAGAGCTGTTGCAGTTGCTCGGCGCCTACGCGAGCGAGCCAAGCTCGCCCGCGATGGTCATGGTGACCCACCACGTCGAAGAGATTCCGCCGGGCTTCACGCACGCCATGCTGTTGCGCGACGGCGAAATCGCCTCGGCCGGAGCCTTGGCCGACGTCATCACGAGCGAGAATCTCACAGCCACCTTCGGACTCGGGCTCGTCGTCACGCGTGACGGCGCACGCTTCGCGGCGCGGGCGGCCTGACGCTCTCGTAGGCTTGCGCCTCTGCTATTCTTGACCGTTGGGCCTCGTGCCCATCGCTGCGCACCGAATCGCTTGCGCTCACCACACACTTCCAAGGAATCCGCTCATGAAGACTGACATCCACCCCGAGTACGCCGCCGTCGTGTTCCGCGACCTGGCCTCGGGCGAGACGTTCCTCACGCGTTCAACCGTGACGAGCGACAAGACCATCGACCTTGACGGCGTCACCTACCCCGTCATCGACGTCGAAATCTCGTCGGCTTCGCACCCGTTCTACACGGGCAAGCAGCGCATCCTCGACTCGGCCGGTCGCGTCGAGAAGTTCAACCAGCGCTTCAAGAACTTCGGCCAGTAACCCTGCGCCACGACGAAAGGCCCCGCTGATCGGCGGGGCCTTTCGTCGTCTCAGGTGCGCTATTCGAGTCGCGATCGGATGCGCCAGGACGCGAGCGCCGTGAACGCGAGGGAGTAAACGAGCAGCAGCGCGACGACGAGGGGCACGGGAACGACATTGCCCCCGACGACGGAGGTAATGCCGTAGAACTCGCTGAGCGGTCCGATGGCCTCGGGCTGATCGCCGACGAGGGCACGAAGACTCTCTTCTGTGAACTGCTGGCGCATGAGCATCGCGGACTGCGCGAACGGGAGCGCATTGACGATGTCGCGAACGACCGCCGGAAACAGCCCTATCGCGATGAACGCGCCGGCGAGGAAGCCGATCAGCGTGCCGATCACCGTCGCGAGGGCCGAGAACGCCGCCGTCGTTCGAATGAACGAGACCACGAATGCCCAGAGCGAGGCGAAAGTGATGCACGAGATGGCGATCCAGACCATCGTCATCGCGAGCGGGAGCATGCCGATCACGACTCCGTCGGCTAGGAACAGGTACGCGATACTTACCGCGAGAACCACCGTCGTCATCGCGAGAGCGACGACGACGGTCGCCAGCAGGTAGCCGAGCACGAGCTGCCACCGGCGGATCGGCGAAACCATGAAGTCTCTAAACCGGCCCGACGCGACATCCTCGACGAACACCGCCAGCGCACCGAGAGACGTTGTGATCGATGTCATGGCGATGATTCCCGCGAACATCCAGGTGTCGACGAATGCGCGGACGTCCGAGGAATCGGCATCGGGGAAGGACGCCGCGATCGAACGCACCTGCAGGTCGGAGAGGAACAGCGCGTAGAGCAGGAAGACAATGAGCGCCCCCATCAGCGAAAAGACGACTCCGGCACGGTCACGGAAGAACAGACGCAGGTTCCGGGCCGTGATCGTGAGGACGAGACGCATCAGCCGTTCCCTCGATCGGGTTCGCGCCCCGTGAGCGCGATAAAGACGTCGTCCATCGATCCGTGTCGGAACTCGAAGTCGAGCAAGTCGTCGGCGTGGTCGACGATCAGGCCTCGGGCGGCCGCAGCGTCAGGCACGCGCACCTCGAGCGGCTCGCCGCGCTCGCGTACCTCGAAACCGCGCGTCGCGGCCAGGGCTACGAACGCCGCCCGATCGCGTGTCACGACCGAGAGCACGCTCGAACTGTGCCGTGCCCGCAACTGCGCGGGGGAGCCGTGCGCAATGACGCGACCGCGCTCGATGATGCTCACCTGGTCGGCGTTCTCGGTCTCCTCCATGTAGTGCGTCGTCAGGAACACCGTCAAGCCGTGCGCGTCGCGCAGGTCATTGATCGTCGACCACACGATCGACCGGCTCGCGGGATCGAGACCCGCCGTCGGTTCGTCGAGGAACAGGATCGAGGGCGAGTGGAGGAGCGCACGCGCGATGTCGACCCGTCGGCGCTGACCGCCCGAGAGGGATCCGTACCGGCGGTCGAGAAAGTCGTCGAGGCCGATGAGCGCGGAAAGCTCGACGACGCGAGCAGCGATCTGCGAACGATCGGAGAGGTAGAAGCGGGCCCGGGTGGCGAGGTTCTCGCGAGCTGTCAGGGGCGCATCAAGCATTGAGTCTTGAAAGACCACGCCGATGTGCTCCCGCACAGAGTCGGGATCTCGGCGCGCGTCGTAGCCGTCGACAACGATCACCCCGGCGTCGTGGGACAGCACGGTGGTGATGCACCCGATGGTTGTCGACTTGCCCGCTCCGTTCGTGCCGAGAAAGGCGAACACGGTGCCAGCCTGCACATCGAACGACACCTCGTCGACGGCGAGAAGGTCGCCGAAGCGCTTCGTGAGCCCACTCACCGAGATGGATGCCGTGCCGGTCATGCAGGCAGTGTGGCAGAACTCGAGTCGGTGCGTTAGTGCCGAACGGGCCACCCGCGGTCGGCCGTGAAGTGTTGGTCGCGCTGCGTGCGCATGTAGTCCTCGAAGCTCGAGGCTTGCTGCTCGTGCCAGGCAACCTGGGATGTGTGCAGCTCGGAGAGCGTGCTGGGCAGTTTCGCCGCGTGCGTCTCAACGATCGCGCGGGCAACATGGCCGGCCGCGATCGCATCGACTCCCGCGTCGTGCGCGCCGTCGAGAGAAACGCCGTAGTGGGCGGCAGCAGCCTCGAGCGTGCGCTTGCCCTTGCGGTAGCGGTCGACGGCCTTATCGATAACGAGCGGGTCGACGACAGGAGCGGGGTCGACGAGAGGCGCGACCGCGTGCCGCTCGGCTTCGAATCGCAGCAGCGACAGGTCGTAGGGTGCGTTGTAGACCACGAGGGGCAGCCCAGCGCTCAGCTGTGTACGCAGCTCGTCGACGATCTCGGCCACGACCCCAGCGGCCGGGCGGCCCTCGGCTCGCGCGCGCTCCGTGGTGATGCCGTGAATGGCCGCAGCGCCCTCCGGGATCTCGACGCCCGGATCGGCCAGCCAGTCACGACGCGACACGAGAGCGCCCGTCGCGTCGAGCACGGCGATACAGGCGGTGACGATGCGGGCGGTGCGAACATCCACCCCGGTCGTTTCGAGGTCAAAGACGGCCACGTCGCGCTGCAAGAGGGTCACGCCGTTCAGCCTAGGCCTGTGCGCCGACGGCCACCTGCCTAGACTAAAGACGATGCCTATTGCCTCTCCGTACGCCGACGCCCTCGCGCTCATCCCCGCCCGCGATCGCACGATTGAGGTGCTCGGGGTGGCGACCCACTTCGTTGAGTACGGTCCGGCCGACGCTGATCGCACGGTCGTGCTCGTGCACGGCTTTCGCGGCGACCACCACGGGCTCGGGCCGGTTGTGGCGCAGTTGCCGGGCATCCGTTTTCTCGCCCCTGACCTGCCTGGTTTCGGCGCGAGCGAGCCGCTCGCCGATCGCCCGCACGACATCGATGGCTATGTCGCGTGGCTCGACGTCTTTCTGGGCGCCGCCGGAGTGCGCGGCACTGCGGTGTTGCTGGGCCACTCGTTCGGGTCGATCGTCGTGTCGGCCGCCGTCGCGAGCGGAGTGCCGACACCGAAAGTCGTGCTCGTCAACCCCATCGGCCAAAATGCCCTCGCGGGCCCGAGAGGTGTGCTCACGCGGCTTGCCGTGGGTTTCTACCGCGTCGGGGCAGCCCTGCCCGAGAAGCTCGGGTTCGCTGCGCTGCGCAGCCGGCTCGTCACGCGCATCATGAGCGTCACGATGGCCAAGACTGACGACAAAGAGCTGCGCCGCTGGATTCACGAAGAGCATGACCGCTACTTCTCGGCGTTCGCCAACCGTGACAGCTTGCTCGAGGCGTTTCGAGCATCCGTCTCGCACGACGTCTCGGAGTACGCGGCTCGCATCACCCCGAGCACGCTGTTGATCGTTGCCGACCATGACGACATCACGCCGCTCGAGGCTCAGCGCCACGTGGTCACACTGTTTCCGGATGCCCGCCTCGAGGTCATCGAGGGCGTCGGCCACCTTGTGCACTACGAAAAGCCGGTCGAGGCAGCCGCGGCCATTCGCGAGTTCTTGGCGTAGCGCGTGAAGATCGTCGTCGACTGTCGCTACGTGCGGTTTCCGCGCCACGACGGCATCAGCCGCTTCACCGCGGGACTCGTGGATGCCCTGCGCACGCAACTCGCCGACACCGAGTCGCTCGAACTGCTCATCAGCGACGAGCGGCAACTCGCCATGCTGCCCGCAGGGCTGCCCTGGCACCGCGTGAGCGGCCCCACAAGCCCGCGTGAGCCATTTGTGGCCCTCCAGGTGAACCGTGTGTCGCCCGACGTTGTCTTCAGCCCCATGCAGACCATGGGCGCGTTCGGGCGGCGCTACCCGCTCGTGCTCACGCTGCATGACCTGATCTACTACGCGCATCCGACGCCGCCGCGCGATCTGCCGTGGCCCGTGCGCCTCGGATGGCGGCTCTACCACCTCGCGTGGTGGCCGCAGCGAATGCTGCTCAACCGCGCCGACGCCGTCGTGACCGTGAGCGACACCACGCGTGCGCTCATGCGCCAGCACCGGCTCACGAAACGCTCGATCACGGTCGTGCTCAACGCCGCCGACCGTCCGGCGACCGTTGCGCCCCGCAGGCGGCCCGAGGGTATCGAGCTCGTCTACATGGGCTCGTTCATGCCCTACAAGGGTGTCGACACGCTCGTCGCCGCATTGCACCACCTCCCGGGCACGCGGTTGCACCTGCTGAGCCGCATCCGGCCGGCCGATCGCGAGCGCTTCGAGGCAGCAGCGCCGGCCGGTTCGCTTGTCGTGCACGACGGCGTGAGTGACGACGAGTACGCCGCCCTGCTCGACGGCGCGACCGCGCTCGTTACGGCATCACGAGATGAAGGCTTCGGCATCCCACTCGTCGAAGCCATGGGTCGCGGCACGCCCGTGGTCGTGAGTGACATCCCGATCTTCCGCGAAATCGGCGGCGACACGGCGCTCTATGCGGCGGCGGGGGATGCTGAGGCCTTTGCCGCGCGCATCACCGAACTGCTAGCCACGGGGGAGTGGGAGCGTCGCTCGGCCGCGGCACCCGCTGAAGCCGCGCGATTCGACTGGGGTCGCTCGGCCGCGGTGCTGCTCGAGTTGCTGCGCGAGCAGGCAGAGCTCGGTCGCTCGCGGCGCTAGCGAGTACCGATGTCGGCGAGCTCGCCGCCCGTCCAGTCGATGAGCTGCTGCGGAGTTGCCGCGAAGACGTCGTAGGCGCTGCCCGCCGCCGACCACACGGTGTCGAAGCGCAGCAGGTCACGGTCTATCACCGTGCGCACGGGCGCCGGATGCCCGAGCGGCGGTACCCCGCCAATCGAGTAGCCCGTCGCGAGTTTGACAGTGGCGGCGTCCGCCTTCTCGATGCGGGCGCCGACGACCTCGGCAAGAGCATCGAGGTCGGCGCGGTTGTCCCCGCACACGAGCGCGAGCAGTGGCTCACGCCCCAAGTCGCTCACGGCAACGAACACGAGTGACTTGACGATCGCGCCGACCTCGCACCCAACAGCAGCGGCGGCTTCGGCGGCCGTGTGGGTCGAGTCGGGCATCCGTTGCGGAGTGATCGGCAGGTGCGCCGTGGCGGTGAGAAAGCGCTCGGGGCCGCTCGCCATCAGCGGCCCTCGCGCTCGCGCTCAGCGAGACGGTTCTGCTGCTCGAAGTCGTCAGCGAGGGGAAAGATCGACTGCTCGTCGATCGGGTCATCGAAGGCGACGAGCTCGAGGGCTCCGTCGGCGTGACGGAACGAGTGCACCGAGCCGTTCGTGATCGGCTCGCGGTGCCGACCCGGCGCGACCGTCTCAAGCACGCTGCGAATAACGCCGCCGTGCGCGACTACGATGACGGCTTCGCCCGGGTGTCGCGCCGCGAGGTCGTGCAACGCGGCGACAGCCCGCTCGGCGACAGCTTCACGCGGCTCGCGGCCGGGAACATCAGCGCCGTCGGGAAACATCGCGTCGATCTCGGGACCCGTGAGGCCCTCGGCCTGGCCGTAGTCACGCTCGGCGATTCGCGGCTCGAGTTCAGGCTCACCGAGACCCACCTCGGCGCCGATCAGGCGGGCGGTCTCAGACGCTCGCGACAAGGGAGAGGCGACGAGCGCCGTCCAGCGTCGACTGGCGAGCAACGCGCCCGTCGCCCGAGCCTGCTCGCGCCCCGTGTCGTTGAGAGGAATATCGGTGGAGCCCTGGATGCGCCGCTCGCGGTTCCAATCGGTTTCGCCGTGGCGCACAAGTGCGAAGACCGTCATGAGGATTCCCTTCAGCGGGCCCTCGACGATCGAAGGCCGATCAGGGCAGCAGAGCGGCGCTGAACGCAGCCAGTGTCTCTGTCGTGCCCGCGTCAATCTTAAGGGCGGCGCGGGCGTCGGCCTTCGTCTCGCCCCGATTGACGATGATCGTGGGGATGCGCTTCTTTGCAGCGAGGCCAACAAGACGGATGCCCGAGTTGACGACGAGGGACGAACCGAGCACGAGCAGAGCATCCGATCGCGCCACAATGCCGCGCGCCTCTTCAAACTTGACGGGCGGTACGAACTCACCAAAGAACACGATGTCGGGCTTGAGAGTTCCGCCGCACACCGAGCACTCGGGAACCTCGAAGCGCGAGACGTCGGCCACCTCGGCATCGCCATCGGGGTTCATCGTGGCGTCGGCGTCGGTCAGCCAGGGGTTGAGACGCGCAATGCGCTCGGCGATGGCGCCGCGGTCGAAGGTTTGGCCGCAGTGCAAGCACGTGACGCGGTCCATGCTGCCGTGCAGGTCGACGACGCGGCGGCTGCCCGCGCGCACGTGCAGGCCGTCAACGTTCTGCGTGACCACTCCCGTCACGATGCCACCCTGCTCAAGGTCGGCGAGCGTGCGGTGACCCGCGTTGGGGCCTGCGGCCGCGAAGCGCTCCCACCCGAGGTGGCTGCCGGCCCAGTAGCGCTTGCGGTATGGCTCGTCAGCGAGAAACTGGCTGTAGGTCATGGGCGTGCGCACGGGTGCCCCGACGCCGCGATAGTCAGGGATTCCCGAATCGGTGCTCACGCCCGCACCGGTCAATACCGCGATGCGTCGACCGCGTAAGAGCTCGATGGCCTTCTCGATGGAGGCACGCGCGGCCGCATCCAGCTCGATGAGCGGTGCGGCGATCGACATGGGGCCTCCGGTGGTTCCCTTGCAGACTAGAACGCTCTGATTTCGAGTATGTTTCCGGAGGCTGGCAGGGCGACCGACGCGCTGCGAGCGAAAGGCGGACATCCATGCGCATCGAGCACATCACGACGCTCGACGAACCCGCCCTCGCCGATTACGCGCGGCTCACCGATGTCGCCTTGCGGGTCGCAACCGAGCCTGGGGGCGGCCTCTACATCGCCGAGTCGATCACGGTCATCGGTCGCGCGCTGCGGGCAGGGCACACGCCCCGGTCGGTGCTCACGAGCGAGAAGTGGTTGCCCGACCTGCAAGCCTTGCTCGGTGACCACGACGTGCCCGTGTATGTGGGCGAGGCGGGGTTGCTCGAAGATCTCACGGGCTTCCACCTGCACCGCGGAGCCCTCGCGAGCATGCACCGGCCCGCGCTGCCCTCGGTTGCCGACGTGCTGCGGGATGCTCGCCGCGTCGTCATCGTCGAAGACGTCGTCGATCACACCAACGTTGGGGCGATCTTCCGCTCAGTGGCGGGCCTGGGCGCCGATGCCGTGCTCATCACCCCACGCTGCGCCGACCCGCTCTATCGCCGCAGTGTGCGCGTCTCGATGGGAACGGTTCTGCAGGTGCCGTGGACGCGGTTGCCCGAGTGGAGCGACGCCGTGCCGCAATTGCACGCCGCGGGCTTTACGATCGCGGCCCTCGCTCTCGCTGATGACGCCGTAGGTTTGCGAGAGTTCGCGGCGAGTGCGCCCGAACGCGTGGCGATCGTCGTCGGAACCGAGGGAGACGGCCTCAGCCGTGCGGCGCTCGAGGCCGCCGATGTCGTCGTGACGATTCCCATGGCGCACGGCGTCGACTCGCTCAACGTTGCCGCGGCGAGTGCGGTGGCGCTGTACGCGCTGCAAGCGCGACCATAAATGCTGGGCGCTGCAAGCGCGACCATAGGCACAGGGCGTTGCAGGTCTAGTCGACCGCAACCGCGCGCAGCAGCAGCGCCTGCTCAGGCGCGAGCAAAGGCACGGGCAGCCCGAGGTCGGCGAGCAGCCGACCCGTGATCGTGATGCCGCCGTCGGCGAGCCACGCCGGGGGAGCATCCTGAACCGCATGCGGTGGCCCACCCACGGTGAGCGGTTCGATGCGATACCGCCGATCGGGGTCAAGGCCCGGAAACCGCAGGGGAGGCGGCACAGCGACGGCGGCCGTCGCGAGCGTCACGAGCGCAATGAGAGCCTCCGAGCCATCGGGCGAGACGAGGCCGTGCACGTATCGATCGTCGGTGGCTTCATCGGTGCGCACCGTGCGGCCCGTCGTGAGCAGAGGTCGCACGAGCTTGACGGTCTCGACCCACTCGCGTAGCGCGTCGAGTTGTGCGGCGTCGGCGGTCGTGACGTTCCACTCGACGCCTGCGCTGCCGAACAGAGCCGTCGCGAGGCGGAACGACAGGTCGTGCGTGCGGCCCGTGATGTGAGCGCGCGGAGCGCCGACGTGTCCGCCGAGCAGTTCGGGCGGCATGAGAAGCCCGCTGTAGCGCTGGATTGGCTGCCGATCGAGAGCGTCGTTCGTGTCGCTCGTCCAGAAGCGGTGCACTCGCGCGGCCATGCCGAGGTCAACGCGCGCGCCGCCTGAGGCGCAGCTCTCAATCGCGACCTGCGGAAAACGCGCGCGGAGGTCGTCGATGAGCGCGTACACCGCGCGCGTGTGGGCGGCCGCGGTGCCGGCGTGCTGGTCGCGGTTGTGATCCCACTTGAGAAAGGCGATGGGGTACTCGGCGAGGAGTGCGCTGAGGCTCTCGAGGAGGTGCGCTCGCGCCTCGTCGATCGTGAGGTCGAGCGTGTGCTGGAAGCGCCAGGTCGGGGGATGCTGAGTGTCGGCGGCGGCGTCGGCGAGCATCCATTCGGGATGCTCTCGCGCGAGCCGCGAATCGGGGCTCACCATCTCGGGCTCAACCCACAGCCCAAACTCCATACCGCGCTCGACAACGGCGTCGGCCAAGGGGTGCAGCCCGGATGGCCAGCGCTCCGGGTCAACCGTCCAGTCGCCCAGCGCGCGGCGGTCGTCGGTGCGGCCCGTGAACCAGCCGTCGTCGAGCACGAAGCGCTCGATGCCGAGCGCGGCGGCCGCGTCAACGAGCGGCAGGAGCGACTCGAGCGCGTGGTCGAAGTAGACGGCCTCCCACGTGTTGAGCACGACGGGGCGGTGCGTCGGGGGAGTCAGGGCGCGCACGAAGGGGTGCAGGCGGTCGCTGAGGCCGTCGAGCCCCGCGTTCGACCAGGCGAGCACGGTCTCGGGCGCCGTGTAGGTCTCGCCCTGCGCGAGCACAATCTCGGCGGGCGCGAGCAGCTCTGAGGCAAGAAGCCGGCGGTGGCCCGTGGGCATCGACTCGACGCCCGTCGTGCTGTTGCCGCTCCACGCGTGGTGGAGCGCCCACACTTCGCCCGAGCGGAAGCCGAAACCGGGAGTGCCGAGCACCGTGAGGTAGGGGGCGTCGTGGCCGGGACGGCCGCGACGCTGGTCGCGGAGGTGCAAGCCGTCGCGCACGGCGCCGCGCTGAGGCCTCCGCTCGCCAGCCCACAGCCCGGTGAAGTCGAGCAGTTCGCTCGCACGGGCGGGAACCGGCAGGGTCGCGGCGAGGCGATGAAGGTCGACGCCTTCGGGCGCTTCGGCGCGAGCATCCAGAGCAATCACGATGACGCCGTCGGCAGAGAGCCGCGCGTGCCATCCCACCGTGAGCAGGGGGCCGTGGTCGTCGTGCGCGAGAAGCTCGAGAGAGAGGGAAACCTCGTCGTGCTGGGTGACGCCGACGAGCTGGATGCGCATGGGCAATCGAGCGGGCCCGGCGCCGCGGCGATGCGCCACGAGCGCGGGGAACCCCGTCCAGCCTTCGGCGGGCCCGGCGAGAATCGAAGGCACGAGCGGAACGTCGGGCGAACTCGGCGCAATCGCCGGAAGCGCCCCGCCGACCTGGGCAAGCATGATCGGCTCAACGTCACCGAGGTCGTGGCCCCAGTGAATGAGCCGTGGCACGGCCGTGCCGCGGGCGTCGAGCACGAAGCTGACACCCGCGGCACGGAGGTGGAGAAGCGAAATTACTACTCCTTGACGGGAATCGAGGCTGCCTTGAGGGCTGCGATCGTGGCGTCCTGACCAGCGGTCAGTGCATCCAAGAGCGTACCGTTGCCCGAAACAGCACCGGAGAAGCCATCAGCGACATCGTTGTAGACCTGCGTCATGGTCGGGCCCCACGTGAAGTTGGGGTCGACGTTGTTGCCGGCCTCGGCGAAGACCTCGTAGATCTTCTGTCCGCCGTAGAACTCCACACCCTCACCGAAGACCGGAAGCTGGGCTCCGGCGATCGTCGCGGGGTAGATGTTGGCGGTGCGGTTCATCGCCGTGAGAGCGTCGGCGTCCGTGTTGAGCCACAGAGCGAACTGCGCAGCCTCGTACGGGTGGTCCGAACCCTTGAGCACAGCGGTGGTCGAGCCACCCCAGTTGCCCGCAGCGCTCGCGCCGGCTTCCCACTGCGGCATCGGGGCGACAGCCCAGTTGCCGGCGGTGTCAGGCGCACCGCTCGCGATGGTGTTGGCACCCCAGACAGCCGAAACCCACGTCCACAGCTCGCTCGAGTTGTAGGCGGCGTTCCACTCGTCGGTCCACGGCGGGTAGACAGCGACGAGGTCGTTGTCGATGAGACCCTGCCAGTACTCGGCGACCTGAGTCGTCTCGGCACCGGTCATGTCAACCGTCCAGCCATCGGCGTCGTTCGAGAACCACTCGCCGCCGGCCTGCCACACCAGACCCGCGAACGCGTTGATGTCGCTCTGCGAGAAGTTGTTGATGTAGCCACCCTGGGCACGAATCTGCACGGCGGCAGCCTCGTACTCTTCCCACGTGGTGGGAACCGGGATGCCCGCAGCCTCGAAGAGGTCGGCACGGTAGAACATGGCCATGGGGCCGGTGTCTTGCGGGATCGCGTAGACCGCGTTCTCCTCGCCGAACGTCACCTGGCTCCAGGTCCACCCGACGAACTGGTCCTCCGCCTCGAGGATTCCTTCACAGGCCGCGATGTTCTCGAGGCCATCCTGCACGCGGAAGTTCGGCATGGCGTCGAACTCGATCTGACCGAGGTCGGGCGCGTTGCCGGCCGCGAGCTGGTTGAAGAAGTTCTGGTAGGTACCGCCGTTGCCGTTGGGGCCCGTCTGAACCTCGACCTGAATGTCGGGGTTCTCCTCGTTCCAGATCGCCACGGCCTCTTCAACGCCGGGGAGCCAGCTGGTGAAGGTGAGGGTGACGGGTCCGTCGGAGGGGGCGCAGTCGCCGCTCGCGCCGGGGGCATCCGTGCCGCCGGTCGAGCAGGCCGTCAGCGCAAGTGCGGAGATGGCCGCAATGGCCCCCACACGTGCGACTCGAGAGATCGCCATGCTGTGTTCCTTTCGATTGGTGGTGGTGCTGCTCCACTCGGCCGCGTCGCGGTCGAGGGTCTGTCGGCGAGAACTCATTTGAGACCGCCGTTCGCCAACCCCGACTGCCAGAACCGCTGCAGCGCAAGGAAGGTGACGATGAGGGGAATGATCGACAACAGCGAGCCAATAACGACGAGCGCGCGGATGTCAGGAATCTGGCTCACCTGGGTGTTCCAGACGTAGAGGCCGAGGGTGACCGGGAACAGTTCTTCGTCGCGCAGCATGATGAGCGGCAAGAAGAAGTTGTTCCAGATGCCCACGAACTGGAAGAGGAAGATCGTGACGAGCGCCGGGGCCATGAGGCGTGTGGCAACGGTGAAGAACGTGCGCACTTCTCCCGCGCCATCGATTCGTGCGGCCTCAATGATCTCGTTGGGCACGCTCGCCGCAGCGAAGATGCGCGAGAGATACACACCGAATGGGCTCACGAGACTCGGCAGCAGAACCGCCCAGATCGTGTTGGTCATGCCCGTCTGGCTGAAGAGCAAGAACAACGGCAAGGCCAGGGCCGTTGCCGGCACGAGCACGCCGCCCAGGATCAGGTTGAAGAGGGTCTCGCGGCCGAAGAAGCTGTACTTGGCGATCGCATAGCCAGCCATTGCCGCGATGAGGGTGGCCAAGAACGCTCCGAGGCCCGCGTACAGCGCGCTATTCGCAAGCCAGCGGATGAAGACGCCATCGCGATACTCGATGAGAGCAGCGATGTTGTCGAACAGGGCGAAATCGGCGAACCACAGTGGGTTGGTCGAGGTGAAGTCTTCGCGCGTCTTGCTCGACGCGACCAAGAGCCACCACAGCGGCGTCAAGAAGTAGAGCGTCGCCACGATCATGACGGCCATGGCCACGACACGTGACACGGCACTCTCGCGAATACCACCGTCGCGAGCGGGCTTCTTCATGCCCTGCGTGCGCAACGCACGCGTTTCTGTTGAGACGGTCATTCTGCGGTCCTCCGCTGCGTGAACTTGAGCACGGTGAATGAGAGAGCGAACGTGGTCAGCGCCAGCACGACCGACATCGCGGCGGCGAGACTAATGTTCGGCACCGAGGCGGTCGAGTAGATCGTCAGGTTCGGCGTGAACGTGCTGGTCACGGCGTTCGAGAAGCTCTGGAAGACCTGCGGTTCGGTGAGCAACTGCAGCGTTCCGATGATCGAGAAGATGCCCGTGAGCACAAGTGCCGGCACGACGAGCGGAATTTTGATCGACCATGCGATACGCAGCTGACCGGCTCCATCAATGCGGGCAGCTTCGTAGATCTCCTGCGGAATCGACAGCAGCGCCGAGTAGATGATGAGCATGTTGTAGCCCACGTAGACCCACGTCACGACGTTGGCGATCGACCAGAGCACGGCATCTGCCGACAAGAGGTCAATGTTCGACGTCACCGCCGTGAACGGTGACAGGTTGGGCGAGTACAGGAAGCCCCACATGATCGCCGCGATGACGCTCGGCACCGCGTACGGCGCAAAGAATGCGAGCCGGAAGAACTTCGACCCACGAATCAGCGGCGAGTCGAGCAGCAGAGCAAGAAGCAGTGCAACGCCCAGCATCACGGGCACCTGCACGACTCCGAAGAGCAGTACTCGACCGATCGACTCCCAGAACGGGCCGTTCTGGAAGACCGCAATGTATTGCGTCAGACCCCCGAAGACTTGCACGGCCGGGCCGAAGGTACCCTCGCGCTCAACGGTGAGAAACGACTGGTACATGGCGTACAGAACGGGAACCAGGTAGAACAAAACGAACAGCACGCTGAACGGCAACAAGAAGACGGCTAGGGCACCTCGGTGCCGAACCCCCTTCGAGGCCTTGACTACAGTGTCACGCGCCACGATCGCTCCTCTCTGAAATGACGACGCGCACGGCACCCGCTGGCAGCGGCGTGGCGTCAGATACCGTCTCGCCTGAGACCAGGTCGAGTCCCGCGTACGGTACCGCGATGGGCTCGGAACGGTGGTTGATGATGAACGTGATGTCGTGTGTGGCGGTTTGCCGAGTCACGACGTCAACGTCATAGCCGACCTGAACGATGGGCACGCCAGCGTCGGCCGCGAGGTCGCGCGCGAGCTGCAACAAACTGTCATCGTCGAGCACGGTGCTGACGTACCAGGCAGTTCCAGAACCCACAGGGCGACGCGTAATGGCGGGGGATGCCGCGGCGGGGCCATCACTGAAGCTCGCGACGATTTCAGCGTCGGCAACGCGGACGGCGTCGGTCCAAATGCTGCCGCGCGCGCCGCTCGAGAGCGACACCGTGGCCTCGGCCGCGAGCGGGCGGAACTCATCGATCGTGAGGCCGAGCAGCTCGCGGAACGCTCCGGGGTAGCCTCCGGCAATAACCGCGTCGCGCTCATCGACGATGCCCGTGAACGGGGTGATGAGAACCGTTGCGCCGGCCGCAGTGGCCTCGGCAATTGCGGTTGATGCGGCATCCGTCACGGTGTAGAGCGTGGGCACCACGACGAGGTCGTACGACGTCAGATCGCTACCCGGCGCGACCATGTCGACAGTGATGCCCAGTGCCCGCAGAGCCCGGTGGTAGCGGTGCGCCTCGGGCAGATAGCGCAAGAGGCTGCTCGGCTGCGAGTCGCCCTCTGCCGCCCACCAGGCTTCCCATGAGAACACGAGAGCGGCGCGGGCGTGAACCCGGGAACCCACGACAGGGCTCAGGCGGTCGAGCACACTCGAGAGCTCGACGCTCTGCGCCCAACCCTGGCCCGCCGTGCCGCTGTGCGGCAGCAAGGCGGAGTGGAACTTCTCAGCCCCGCTGCGCGAGGCGCGCCACTGGAAGAAGCAAATGGAGTCAGCGCCGCGGGCAACGTGGCCGAGCACCGTGCGAAGTAGCTCTCCGTCGCGCTTCGCGTGGTTGACCGGCTGCCAGCTGACGGCACTCGTCGACGTCTCCATGACCATCCACGGCTGGCCCGCCGCGAGACCGCGAGTGAGGTCAGCGCTAAACGCGAGTTCGGCGAGCGGGTCGGCAAGTCGGTGATCGAGGTAGTGGTCGTTGGCGATGAAGTCGAGCTCAGGAGCCCACGAGAAGTAGTCCAGGGTCTGGATGTGGGCCGTCACCATGAGGTTGGTCGTCACAGGAGCACTCGAGTGTTCGCGCAAGACGGCCGCTTCAGCGCGGTAGTAGTCGAGCAACTCGTCGGACGAGAATCGCTTGAAGTCGAGCAACTGCGCGGGGTTACCCGCCGACCGCGTCGCGCGGGGAGGCAGAATGTCATCCCACGTTCCGTAGCGCTGGCTCCAAAAGGCCGTGCCCCACGCCGAGTTGAGCGTGTCGAGCGTGCCATAGCGTGCGCGCAGCCATGAGCGGAACGCTCGTGCTGACGCGTCGCAGTAACACAAGGCGTTGTGGCATCCGAGCTCGTTCGACACGTGCCACAGCGCAACCGCCGGGTGGTTGCCGTATCGCTCGGCCATCGCGGTGACGAGCTCGATGGCTTTCTGCCGAAAAACCACAGAGCTCGGGCACCAGGCCTGTCGGCCGCCCGGCCAGGCGAGCGTGCCGTTGGCGAACTGGGGGAGCGTCTCAGGATGCACGCGGGCGAGCCACGGCGGCGGCGACGAGGTTCCCGTGCCGAGGTTTACGCGAATGCCGGCCTCGTGCAGCATCGACAGGATGCGGTCGAGGCGGCTGAAGTCAAAGGGGCCAGGCTGGGGCTGAAGCTGAGCCCAGCCGAAGATGTTGATGGCGACGAGATCGACACCCAGCTCGCGCATCAGGGCGATGTCGTCGTGCCAGACCGACTCATCCCACTGCTCGGGGTTGTAGTCGCAGCCGAGAGTGATCGTGCCCGTGGCCCAACCCGGAACGAGCGACTGCTCGGGGGTGAGGGTCACGGGAGTGCTCACTGGCCGTCCTTCCGATGGCGAGATCAACGTCGTTGTCGCTCGGGCCACCAACCCTGGGAGCGTGCACAGATCGGTGTGACCTGCTCGGGGGGTTGGTTTTCTGTGAGCGTTCACAGATTACGCACGCGAGCCGCGTCCTGTCAACACCCCGAGTGATTCGGGGTCGCCGTTCGCGGGGCATCCCCTGGCTACACTGAGCGCGTGTCCGATTCGATGAGCCGCCACAAGCGCGCGACGATCTTTGACGTCGCCGCTGAAGCAGGCGTGTCGCGCGGCACTGTCTCGCGAGTTCTCAACGGCGAACCGTATGTTTCTGCCGCAGCGCGAGAAGCGATCGAGTCGGCCATCGCGAAGGTCGGCTACGTGCGCAACACGGCCGCCCGCAATCTTGCCAAGCAGTCATCCGGCGCGATTGCGCTCATCGTGCATGAACCTGACTCTGTCTTCATCGATGACCCGAACATCGGCGCCATTCTGCTCGGCGCCAATGCGGCGCTCTCGGCCGCCGACTACCAGCTTGTCTCGCTCATCATCGACACCGAACGCGACTCTCAACGCGTGACGGGCTACCTGGGTGGCGGCTTCGTTGACGGAGCCATCATCGTCTCGGCGCGCGAAGACGACCCCATTTCGCAGGCGATCGCCGACCTTCGCCTGCCGGCCGTCATGGTCGGTCGCCCCGACAACCAGCCGCAGCTTCCGTGGGTCGGAATCGACAACCGCGGTGCCGCGCGTCAGATCACCGAACGCTTGCGCGGCACGGGCAGGCGCCGCATCGGGATGATCGCTGCGGGTCTCGACCGCGATTCAGGCCGTGACCGCCTCGCGGGATTCCGTGAAGCGATGGGCAGCGATTTCGATGACACCCTCGTTGCTCGGCAGCGGTTCTACACCTACGCGGCTGGCGTCGCGGGCATGGCCGAGTTGCTCGCCATCGATCCCGACATCGACGGTGTGTTTGCCGCGTCTGACGCGATCGCAGCCGGCGCCCTCGAGACTCTCCGCACCGCCGGGCGAACCGTTCCCGGCGACGTCGGCGTGGTGGGTTTCGACGACAGCACGTGGGCCGTTCGTGCTCGACCGGCGCTCTCGACCGTGCGTCAGCCCGCCGGTCAGTTGGGTGCTCGCGCTGCCGAACTCGTGCTTGAGCAAGTGCGCACGGGCTCGCTCGAGTCGAACGGCGCGCTTCTCGCGACCGAGATTATCTGGCGCGATTCGGCCTGACGCGCGCTGAGGGCGCCCCGCGACCGCGATCGTCGTCGAAGCACTCGCCTACAGCGTCGGCCGCTTCGGGCGCACCGTGTCACCCGACGATTGGTGACGGATGCGCCGCACGACCCACGGCACGAGGTACTCGCGTGCCCACCCGATGTCGTCGACTCGTGCCGAGCGCCACGAGCCCGCCGACAGTGGTTCGGGATGCTGTGGCTCGAGGTCATGGTCGATACCGAGTGCGTCGAGCACGGCGATCGCGATCGTGTGGTGCCCGAGAGGCGAGAAGTGCAAGCGGTCGGGCGCCCACATCTGGGGATCTTGCAACTGCCGCAGCGACCACATGTCGGCGACGATCGCGTCGTGCTTCGCAGCGACGTACCGAAGGTTTTCGTTGTAGATCGCAACTTTGCCGCGCATGCGGCGCAACACCGGCGTCATGCCAATGTCGGGGCCGTTGAACATCACGACCGTGGCCCCATTCGACCTCAACCGGCCGATCGTGTCGTCGAACAGCTCAGCTACTTTGTCGGGGTCAGTGCCGGGGCGGATGATGTCGTTACCCCCGCCCGAGATCGAGATGAGGTCGGGGCGCAGCGCGAGCGCAGCATCCACTTGCTCGTCGGCAATTTGTTGCAACAGGCGACCGCGAATAGCGAGGTTGGCGTAGGCAAAGTCGTCGGTGCGCTCGGCGAGCACGTCGGCCGCACGGTCTGCCCAGCCGCGGTGGCCGCCGGGGCTTTGTGGCTCGGGGTCTCCGATGCCTTCGGTAAAGGAATCACCAATCGCGACATAGCGTGACCACGGGTGTAGCTGGGGCATGCACCCAGAGTGCCAGAGACCGGCGGCATCTGGCAGGTTCGTGACGCGCGGAAAGTCATCATGGCCCCATCGGAGCTCGTCTGCTTGACTCTCGCGTGAGCGTTGCCGGTGCAGCGCTCACGGCGCGGCATCGCAACGACGCGATTCCCGCTTCAACGAAGGGAGAAGCACGTGGGCTTTTTCGGATTCCTCCTCCTCGGCCTCATTGCGGGTGCAATTGCGAAGGCAATCTTGCCGGGCAAGCAGGGCGGCGGCTGGTTCTCAACACTGATTCTCGGAGTCGTCGGCGCTCTGCTGGGTGGCTGGATCGGCAGCCTCTTGGGCCTCGGCTCGATCGACGAGTTCTTCAGCATCGGCACGTGGCTGCTCGCGATTGGCGGCTCGCTCATCGTGATCCTGCTGTGGCGCCTCATCACTCGCAAGAAGTAGCACTCGACCTTCTGTAGCCCGCGCGCCCCACGGGATCGTCCCGCACCGTCAGAGCACGGTGCCAGGATGATCGCGTGGGGCGCGCGGCATGAGCAAGCAAGACGGCAGCGGTCGGCAGGTCACCGAGGCCCCGACCAGTGACCTGAGCGCGCGCATCCTGCACCTCGACATGGATGCCTTCTTCGCCTCGGTCGAGCTGCTCGACCGGCCTGAGCTGCGCGGCAAGCCCGTCATCGTTGGCCACCGTGGCGCCCGCTCGGTCGTGACGGCGGCGACGTACGAGGCCCGGCGCTATGGCGTCAACTCGGCCATGCCCATGGCCGTTGCTCTGCGGCGCTGCCCCCACGCGATCGTGCTCGAGCCGCACTACGACCGCTACCAGGCCGCCTCGCGCGCGGTCATGCAGATCCTCGGCGACGTTACGCCGCTCGTTGAGCCGTTGAGCATCGACGAGGCCTTTCTCGATGTCTCGGGCGCGACGGCGCTGTTCGGGCCGCCGTTTGCGATCGGCACAGCGTTGCGAGAGCGCATCCACACCGAGACCGGACTCGTGGCGTCGGTCGGCGCCGCCGCCACCAAGTTTGTCGCGAAGCTCGCCTCGGGCCGCGCGAAGCCTGACGGCTTGCTCGTCGTGCCCGAGGCCGAGACCCTCGCGTTCTTGCACCCGCAACCCATCACCGCCCTGTGGGGAGTTGGCGCGGCCTCAGCTCAGCGCCTCGAGCGACTAGGCCTGCGCACTATCGGCGATGTGGCGGATGCGCCGCTCGACGCCCTCACCCGCGCACTCGGCCCTGCTGCGGCGGGGCACCTTCACGCGCTCGCCCACGGTCGTGATCCGCGGTCTGTCTCTCCCGAGCGCGCCGAGAAGACGATCGGCCACGAGGTGACGTTCGAGCGTGATGTTGCCGAGCCGGCGGTGATCGATCGCGAGTTGCTTCGCCTCGCCGAGCGCGTCGCTGAGCGGCTGCGCGCCGGGGGATGGGTCGCGCGCACGCTCTCGATCAAGCTGCGCTTCGGCGACTTCGAGACCATCACGCGATCGCAGACTCTGCCTGAGCCGACGGATGTGGCGCAGCGCATTGCGACAGAGGCCCGAGCGCTCTATGCCGCGTCACCCGTGGTCGGGCGTGGGCTGCGGCTCATCGGAGTGCGAGCATCCGCCCTGTTGCCGACGGGCACGGTTGCCCACGGGCTTTGGGATGACGACGAGCCGTGGCGGGAGGCCGAAGGCGCCATCGACGCTCTTGCCGAACGCTTTGGTTCCGGCACCGTGCAGCGGGCGTCGCTGCTGAAGGGTGCTCCTCCACGACGGGGGAGTGTTCCGGAGGGCGGCGTCGGTCGACTCGACTAGCATCGAGGTCTCGTGAGTCCGACCTACCGCCGCGCCCCGCACGTGGGCACCTTTGCCGCGGAAAACCTCTCACCCTCCTACCCCGAGCGCGCCGCTCGCGGTACGGCCGACCGTTTGCGCGCGTGGCAAGCCGAAGCGCTCGACCGTTACTTCGAGACGGAGCCACGCGACTTTCTCGCGGCCGCGACCCCGGGCGCCGGCAAGACCACGTTCGCTCTGCGTCTTGCCGCCGAGCTGCTCGCTCGTCGAACCGTCGAGCGCGTCATCGTCGTGGCACCCACCGAGCACTTGAAGAGGCAGTGGGCCGACGCTGCGCATCGCGTGGGCATCCGTCTCGACCCCGCCTTTCGCAATGCGGGGCGCATGGTCGGGCGCGCGTTCCACGGTGTTGCCGTGACGTACGCACAGGTTGCCGCGCAGCCATTCGTGCACCGCGTGCTCGTCGAGCAGGCCTCGACGCTCGTGATTCTTGACGAAGTGCACCACGGTGGCGACGCGCTCAGCTGGGGCGAGGCGATTCGCGAGGCTTACGAAGGGGCCACGCGGCGGCTGTCACTCACGGGCACGCCGTTTCGCAGCGACACCGCGCCGATTCCCTTCGTGACCTACGTGCCCGATGCCGAGGGCATTCGCATCTCGCACACTGACTACCAATACGGCTACGGCCGCGCCCTGACCGACGGCGTCGTGCGGCCGGTGTTATTTCTCTCGTACGCGGGGCACATGCGCTGGCGCACGACCTCGGGTGACGAAATGGAGGCCGTGCTCGGCCAGGCCGACACCGCCGACATCACGGCACAGGCCTGGCGCACCGCTCTTGACCCGGGCGGCGAGTGGATGAGCGGCGTGCTGCGCGCTGCCGATACACGACTCACCGAAGTGCGCCATCAGGTTCCGGATGCGGGCGGCCTCGTCATCGCGACCGATCAAGCAACGGCGCGCGCGTATGCCGGCTTGCTCGCCTCGATCACCGGCGAAGAGCCGACGGTGGTGCTCAGCGACGAAGCGGGTGCATCAGACCGCATCGCGACATTCGCCGAGTCGGAGTCGCGCTGGCTCGTCGCCGTGCGCATGGTCTCCGAGGGCGTCGACGTGCCGCGGCTCGCGGTGGGGGTCTACGCGACGAGTGCATCCACCCCCCTGTTCTTTGCTCAAGCGATCGGGCGATTCGTACGTGCCCGGCGTCGCGGCGAGACGGCGTCGATCTTCATTCCGAGTGTTCCTGCCATTCAGCGCCTCGCGAGCGAGCTCGAACGCGAGCGCGACCACGCGCTCGATCGTGCGAGCGACGAGCTACTCGACGACGCACTCCTCGCCGAGGCCGAGCGTGAAGAAAAGGCGAGCGAGAGTGAGCTGGCCGAGTTCACCTACCTGGCCCTGGAATCGAGCGCGATCTTCGAGAAGGTGCTCTTCGACGGGGACGAGTTCGGTGCGCTCTCGCCTGTCGGCAGCCTCGAAGAGCTCGACTTTCTCGGCCTCCCCGGCATTCTCGAGCCCAACCAAGTGCGCGACGTGCTCAAGGCCCGTCACCAACGACAGCAGCGACGAGCCGCCGAACGCCCGGCGGGCGCGGCCCCCACGGTTCAGCCGATGTATCGCTCGCTCAAAGAGCAGCGCAGCCT